>DDCV01000126.1 GCA_002335845.1 Rickettsiales bacterium UBA1997
CATGGCTCAACAAAGAAAGCTAAGTAAGCTCTAGTCAAGGCACATGCTCTTCTAAAGAATATATCTCAATACGCGGAGCAGTTGACTAAATTAGAAATATGGAGGCATATTCTAAGTGCTGCAATGCGCTTTTTTCTGAAAGGAAGATTGCTTAAGCCTCCGGCGAAAAAAATTGAGGTAGCTTGAGATTAGAGATTTGAGAAATTGTGCTGATATTTTGGGAAATTAGATTACTGGATGGGAGGCTAGGGGTCGTTTTTAGGTTTATCAATCAATATATTAACTATCTTTGTGTGACCACTTGCTGCGGCAAATATTAGAGGTGTGTAATTTTTACCACTCTTAGCATTAACATCGGCGCCTTTATCAATAAGTATCTTAGCTATCTCTGTGTGACCTTTTACTGTGGCAAGCATCAGAGCTGTTTGATTATTATTATTATTATTATTATCCTTAGCATTAACATCGGCGCCTTTATTAGCTATCTTTGTGTGACCACTTGCTGCGGCAAGTATTAAAGCTGTTTGATTATTATTATCCTTAGCATTAACATCGGCGCCTTTTTTAATCAGGATCTTAGCTATCTCTGTGTGACCATTTAATGCGGCAAACATTAAAGGTGTTTGATTGTTATTATCCTTAGCATTAACATCGGCTCCTTTATCAATCAATATATTAACTATCTCTGTGTGACCATTTCCTGCGGCAAGCATCAGAGCTGTTTGATTATTATTATCCTTAGCATTAACATCGGCGCCTTTATCAATAAGTATCTTAGCTATCTTTGTGTGACCACTTCCTGCGGCAAATATTAGAGGTGTTTGATTGTTATTAGCCTTAGCATTAACATCGGCTCCTTTATCAATCAATATATTAACTATCTCTTTGTGACCCTTGATTACGGCACATATTAGAGGTGTTTGATTGTTATTACCCTTAACATTAACATCGACGCCTTTATCAATCAATATATTAACTATCTCTTTGTGACCATTTTCTGCGGCAATCCTTAGAGGTGTTTGATTATTATTATTAGCATTAACATCGGCGCCTTTATCAATAAGTATCTTAGCTATCTCTGTGTGACCACTTGCTGCGGCAAATATTAGAGGTGCTTGATTGTTATTATCCTTAGCATTAACATCGACTCCTTTATCAATCAATATATTAACTATCTCTGTGCGACCTTTTTCTGCGGCAATCATTAGAGTTGTTTGATTATGATTATTATTAGCATTAACATCGGCGCCTTTTTTAATCAGGATCTTAGCTATCTCTGTGTGACCATTTAATGCGGCAAACATTAAAGGTGTTTGATTGTTATTATCCTTAGCATTAACATCGGCTCCTTTATCAATAAGTATATTAACTATCTCTGTGTGACCTTTTACTGCGGCAAATATTAGAGGTGTTGGACCATCTTTGATTCTAAAATCAAAATTAGCTCCCATTTTCAGCTGATACTCAACACCTTTAGTATCGCCATTAGTTGCAACTTCTAATAGCTTCTTACTTATTACATCATTATCTTTTTTTTTCGTGCCACAGTAAATATCTAAAAAAATATTCTGATACATATCTGCTGTTGGGAAGCCAAATTGATTGACTAGTGGCGAATTATTTTTTGTTATTTCATATCCAGATATTCTGCTGCTAGATGCCGAGGTAAAAAATGGCGATAATGAGGCCAATGAAAAAAGAGCGATTTTTCGATTGGTTGATGAAAAGAAAGGATAATTAGTAGTTTCTTTCATATTGATAAACTCAATTTATATGTTTCGTATTGAATCATATCTTAAAAATTGAATTGTTGCAACTTATTATTTTAATATTGACATTTTAAAATATCATAAATTATCAATTTTTTATAAAAACTGCAAAACCTTATCCATCATAACATCACCTATTTCGCTAACATCTTTTATTGAAATCGAATTTTTATAAAATCTATCACTAGAATAGCCAATAGCGATTGACGCTAGCTCGATATCTTTTCTTTTATCGATATTTTCTACCACATTTTGTAGATGATTTAATAAAATATCTTTATCATTAGTTGAGTTTGTTGAATCATCTATTGGATTACCATCAGAAATAATCAATAATATTTTACGCTTTTCTGATCTTTGATTTAGTCTTTTTATGGCGAATAAAATTGCTTCACCATCGATATTTTCTTTTAAAATACCTTCTTTGAGCATTAAAGCTAGGTTGTTTTTTACTGATTTAAGGCTTTGCTTAAAATCTTTATAGATTATGTGGCGCAATTCATTTAAGCGACCTGGGTTTTTTGGCTTACCGCCCTCTTGCCATAGTATACGGGCACGACCACCCTTCCAATCTCTAGTAGTGTAGCCAATAATCTCACTCTTTATAAAAAATTTTTCTAAAATTTCAGCCAAAATCTGACAAGCCAAAGCGCTCATAATAATTGGCTTGCCGCGCATAGATCCTGAATTATCAAGCAAAATAGTTACTGCCACATTATTGGCGCTGCAAAATCTTTTATCTATTAAGATATTATTAACCAATGGATTAACAATAAGTTGTGTTAATTTTTTACGATTCAAAATTCCTGAACTGGCTCCCATTTCTAAAAAATAGTCTTTTTTAGACAAAAGCTTCTTTTTTAACTTAATTTCAATACTTCTGGAGATTTGCTTTAGATCGCAAAACTTTTTATCAAGTTGATCTCTTAGTTTTTGCAACTCCTCTTTTTTAATAATTTTTTGCGGTTGCAAAATTTCATCAAATCTCGTGGTAAATATTTTGTAAGGATCTATAAATTTAAGTTTATGGTAATCATTTTGTAATTTAATTGCTGGCGGAGACTGAATTTTTTTTGATAAAGACTCAGTTTTTTTAGCATCTTCTAAATATTTTTTCTGTTCTTGCGCTACTTCTGGTGATTTTTTGGGTAAATTATCAACATCTTCTTCAGATAATATTAGCTTTTCTTCCTTATAATCTGCGATATTTTGCTGATTTTGCTGTGAATTATTATTTTCATCTTTTTTTTGCTGCTCTTGCTGATTTTTCTCATCATTTAATTCATCCCCATCATCCTCTTCTTGCTGCAAAATATCGATAATATTTGCTACCTCAGCAAAAAATCTTTTTTGATCTCCTAAAAATTGTAATAAATCAATAATTTTTCTAACTAACTCACTATCAAGACTGCTTTTAATCAAGCCCAAAGAATATTTGATATTTTGCAATAATATTTGTGAAAAATAGGCATCAAACAATATAAGTGCTATTATATCAAGCTTGGTTGCACTTTCAAAATCTTCACTAATTTTTTGTGAAATATTTTTAGCAAAGCCAAGATATCTATTTGATCCTAACAGAATAACTCTAATTTTTTCAAATTGATTATGTAGATAAGGATTTTTTGAATTAATAATCTCTTTATTGTGCCAATCAATATCACAAAATAAATAATAGCAGCAGCATAAATCAATGATACTGCGGTGATCTGCTATTGATTTTTCAATTGCAATTTCATCGCTTAAAAAAATATCAGGAATAATAAATTGATTAAATCCTACTAAATTTTGATCCCAGGGAAAAAAATTGAACTGTATTTGCGCATCGAAGCTAAATGAAAAAGAGTTGTCGCCTATTATTGAATATAGAGTTTTTTTTAAATTATCCTCTGCGCATTTCCTTTTATTCACAAATATTTAAAAACCATATATTAAAAGGTGGGTCTTGGCATAAATTACTCAGCAAGAGTAATTCCCCATTTTTGACCCAAATATTGCTCAATAATACTAACTTCTTTGGAAGATAGCGCCTCTTTAAAAATTATCATCTCACCCAAAAATCCTAGAAGCGGTTGCCCAATAATAAAGCTAGCACTTCCGGAAACGCCTCTAGTAAAGCCATTACCATTTATAATCTCTTTACCATTTACCCTGACATAACTATTGCCAATATTAACATTTCTAAACAAGGTAGTTAAGGATGTTTTGCCAGTTAGGCTGTCTGGAGCCACAACTGTTTGCCTAGAGTTGCTAGGACAGCAAGCGCCGAAGTCAAAATAAATATTGTTACTAGAATGAGGAATGGCAGCAATGATTCTATTACTACCATTAGCCCATTTTGGCGTATAAGAGCTGCCAAATAATTTTTGCACAACAAATATAGTTATTTCTCTGCCATTTTTGGTAAAGCTATTAATATTCATTGACCTAGATAGAAATCTTTGATTGCCACTGCTGTTATTAGTAAAATAAATTGCTGGCAAGCCATTTATGGCACTTTTATCATAAAGTGGCTTAATTGCATCTGAACCTTGAGATAAATTTAGTGGCGTTGTGGCGCTTGGGTTTAAATCATAGAGATTGGTTATTTTGCCACCATCGATAATTTCATCGCTATCAAAGCTCTCCGATTGAGTAGAGTCGTACCACATGGCCATATTATCAATTCTAGCAATTTGTGGGTGATAAAAATTATCAACCCTTGCAGCCGCACTGAGCTTTGCTTTTGCGTATAGTCCGCGACCTTTTGTTATGCCGGCAACAAGGACTCCTATTATCAATATAACTATTGATAGCTCTATTAAGGAAAATGCTTTGTGTTTTGTCATGATTTATTTGGTGCAAGTTTTGAATTGATAGATTTACTTAATAACAGCATATTAATTTACAATTATTTTGACTAACTCTCTTTGAAAATCCCTAATAATTCCTAATTCATGAATTGCTGAAAATGTTATTCTTAATCTGTCTTTGTTTTTTTCAACAGTTGGCGACCTGATGGCGGATATTAAATAGCCTTTTTCTTCAATTTTTTGAGCAATTTCTAGAGTTTTTTTGCTATCACCAATAATTATTGGTATAATAGCTGATTGCGGTTTTGGCAAATTCATTAAATCACAAAAAAATTCCGCATTTCTTAAAGCATTTTGACCCAAATCGCCTTTTTGTAGTAATTCTAGAGATTTGATTGCAGATGCTAAAATTGCAGGTGGCAATGCTGTGGAATAGATTAATGATTTTGAAAAATTGCGTAAATAATCTATTAAAATATTATCACCAGCAATATAGCCGCCCAAAGCTCCAAGAGACTTGGAAAGTGTTCCCATTTTCAAGAAATTAGGTTCTGCTGCCGGCTTTTCATCAATTCCTAAATCGTGAGCGTAATCGATTAATAATAGGCTATTGAATTTTTGCGATAATTCTAGCAATTCATCAACTTTACCCAAATCGCCATCCATTGAAAACACGCTCTCGGAAATAATAAGGCATTTTTTATATTTTGATCTATTTTCTTGCAAAATTTTTTGACAATGAACCATATCATTATGCTTAAAGCGCAGCATTTTGGCGCCTGATAATTTTATACCATCAATTAAACAAGAATGGATCAAGCGATCAGTAATCACCAAATCATATTTATCTATTAAAGCTGGAATCACTCCTATTGCACAAGCATATCCCGAAGAAAATATCAATGAATCATCAGCATTTTTAAAATTAGCTAATTCATTTTCTAAGATTGCATAAAGTGAATTATTGCCCGATATAAATCTTGAAGCAGTTGCGCCCACGCCAAATTTTTCTATTACATCTATCGCTACTTTCTTTACTTCGTGATTTTGCGCTAAACCTAGATAATCATTAGAGCAAAATGATATTAACTGACGGCCATTTTTTTTGATATTAATCTGCGATAAAATCTCAAAATCATGTAAATCACGATAAAGATTTTGTGATTTTTTATCTTTAATAGCGCTTTTATAGTGAGATAGCATAAAAAACTATTATCATTTTTTCTTATGAGTTTTTTTAGAAAAAGTTTTTTCTTTTCTGCCCTCATAAGGATTTTCACTTTTTCTAATATAGATGCGAATATTGGTTAAATTAAGATCAAAACTTTGTCGCAAATTATTAAGCAAATATCTGCTATAAGATCCAGATACAGCCTTGATGTAATTGGTAAAGATTACAAAAGTTGGGGGGCGTTTTTTTATTTGAGTGATATATTTTAATTTAACTTCTTTGCCTTTATAGAGAGGTGGTTTGTGGTTTATAACTGCCATTTCGAGCCACTCATTTAGTTTTCTTGTTGGAATTTGCTGCTGCCATTGCTCATAGGTTTTTAAGACAAAATCTAGAGTTTTCTCGACATTATAGCCTGATTGCGCCGATATTCCTAAAATTGCTCCACCAGCTACTTCTGGTAACAATCCTTGTATTTGTTGACGCACTTGCTTCATAAAAACTTCCTTGTCACCTTTTATTTGGTCAATTTTATTGATGGCAAAAATTAAACCACGCCCCTCTTTTAAAACTTCATTTGCTAAAGCTACATCTTGATGATCGAGCAAAGAGTTGCAATCAATCAACAATACCACCAATTGGGCAAATCTAATTGAGTGAAAGCTGTCAGATACCGAGAAGCTTTCTAGATTGCCTTTAATATTAGATTTTTTTCTTATTCCGGCAGTGTCGATAAAGCGAATTTTGTTATTTTTATAAACATAATCAATAGCGATTGAGTCACGAGTTATTCCAGCTTCTGGGCCCGTGATAAGACGATCCTTATCTAATATTTTATTGATTAAAGTTGATTTTCCAGCATTTGGGCGGCCAATAATAGCAATTTGTAAATCTGGCTTTTGATCTGCATTCAATAATTCAGCAAAATCTTGCTCATATTTTTCAATCTCAGGCGACAAAATGCTGTATAAAACATCAAAACCCAATTTATGTTCAGCAGAAATTGCTATTGGCTTATCGAAGCCCAAGCGATAATATTCTTTACCAAATAATTCTTCGTTAAAGTTTTCACATTTATTGGCAATCAAAATAGTTTTTTTGCCAATTTTTTTAAGAATCTTAGAGAATTTTAAATCATCACTCGTAACGCCATTTTTGCCATCAACAATAAATAAACAAAGATTGGCATCGTCAACGGCAATCATAGTTTGCTCAACCATTCTTTGACTTAAAATATTATCACTGATTTCATTTTCTAATCCAGCAGTATCAATTACCTTGAACTCTAAGTCAGATAAAAATCCTTTTGCCTCTTTGCGATCGCGCGTTACTCCGGGAGTATCATCGACAATGGCAAATTTTTTACCAACCAATTTATTAAAAAGAGTCGACTTTCCAACATTAGGTCGACCAATTATGGCAATTTTAAACATGTTTTATAGAAATGATTTAACTGAAGCGACAATATTTTGCTGCCTCATAAAGTGCTCGCCAATTAAAAAACAATTTATACCAGCTTGCTGTAATAGCTCAATATCAAGACGATCATTAATTCCACTTTCGGCCACCAAAACATAATCATCTGGCGCTTGATCGGCTAATTTTACTGAATTATTTATATCGACATCAAAAGTTTTAAGATCGCGATTATTAAAGCCTAATAATTTGCTCTTTAATTTTGCAGCACGCTGTAACTCTTCTTCATTATGCACCTCAATTAAAACTGATAAACCAATATCATTGGCTACAGTTTCTAGCTCTTTTAATTTTTTATCATCCAACATGGAAACAATTAGCAAAACACAATCGGCACCAATCATTTTTGATTGATAAATTTGATAAGGATCTATCATAAAATCTTTGCGCAAAATTGGCAAATTACTTATAGCCCTAACTTCTTGTAAATATTCATTACTACCCATGAAATATTTTTCATCAGTTAGAATCGATAAGCAAGTTGCGCCGCCTTTAGCATATTGCTCGGCAATTTTTATATGATCAAAATCTTTTTTGATGATACCCTTTGATGGCGAAGCTTTTTTTATTTCGCAAATTAAACTTATTTCACCATTTATATCTTTATTTTTTAAAACTTGATATAGGTTTTTCTTAGCATCTAAATGCTTGATTTTTTGACAAATTTCTATCAATGATAGTTCTTTTTTTAGATTTCTAACTTCTATAATTTTATGTTGATAGATTTCTGTAAGTATGTTTTTCATAAGATATGACTAATTTCCTTGATTCATTTCCAAATACCAGGCTTAGACGCAATCGTCAATATCCATGGTTAAGAGAATTAATAGCCGAAAATAAATTGCATGCCAGCGATTTGATTCTGCCAATTTTTATTTGCGAAGGTCAAAATCAAAAGCAAAAAATTGATAATCTGCCTAATATTTTCCGCTACTCAATCGATAATGCTATCGAAATTATTAAGCAAGCTCGAGATTTAGGTATCAAAGCAGTAATGATATTTCCTTATATTGAATCTGAGTTCAAAAATAACAAAGCAACTGAGGCACTTAATAAAAATAATTTAACCTGTCGTGCTATTTTTGAAATTAAAAAACAAGTTCCTGATATTGGCCTCATAAGCGATGTTGCTCTTGATCCTTATACCAAAAATGGCCATGATGGCATTACGAACAAAGATGGCTATGTTTTAAATGATGAAACCAGCGAAATTTTATGTCAACAAGCTCTAATTCAAGCCCAAGCTGGTTGCGATATAGTAGCGCCTTCTGACATGATGGATGGTAGAATTGGCAAAATTAGAGAATTTCTTGATAAAAATAATCAAAAAAACACTGGAATAATGTCCTATAGCATTAAATTTGCCTCAAATTTTTACGGACCCTTTAGAAATGCCGTGGGCTCTAAACAAAATAATCAAGATTTTGATAAAAAAACCTATCAAATGGATTTTAGAAACTCACAAGAATCTATGCGTGAAATTGCCTTAGATATTAAAGAAGGCGCTGATAGTATAATAATAAAACCAGCGATGATTTATCTTGATATTATCAAAGAAGCTTCGCAAAACTTTCAAATTCCCATCATAGCCTATCAAGTAAGCGGTGAATATGCCATGCTTATAAATGCAGCAAAAGACGGTGTTTTTGATTACGACCAAGCGTTGCTTGAATGCTTAATCTCTTACAAAAGAGCTGGGTGCAGTGCTATAATAAGCTATGCAGCACTTGATCTAGCAACAAAGCTTAATTATTCATAATAACTCAATCGTTAAATAGTAACCCAACAACTACAGCGAATATATTTTGGGAGGTATTTAAAATAAAGATAAGAATAATAATTAAAAATCATTTATTGTTAACGTCTGCGGCTGTTAATATTATCAAGGGTATTTACTCCTTTTATTACGGGACTTGATGCGGGACAGTTAAGTAATTTAGCATCATTTGCCGCACGTTCTTTTAAAGTATTGGAACTGTTATTATGAAAATTATAATCAGTTAAATCAAACAAAATACTTTCACCACCCAATTTGTTATCTACAAGACTCATTAATTGTAAAACTCCAAACTTAACC
>DDCV01000009.1:0-464 GCA_002335845.1 Rickettsiales bacterium UBA1997
AAAGTATATACATTCCACCAATAGCCAGATGCATCACTGCCTTCATCCTCAAATAGATCATCATCAAAAAGATCATCATTAAAGTCGTCATTCAATTCCAATATAACTGGTTGTTTTATAATAATATCTAAGGTTGATGTTCCACCAAGATGTTTGTCAATTTCCAGCATACCTTGATGTATTTCTGTATTTTTATCAAAGTAGTCAATAAATCTATTCTCAACTTCAAGCTTTGAAGCCCCAAAAATTAAAGCAACAAATGATAGTGAAAATAAAATATAAATTACTGAAGTTCTAGTTTTTGATATTTCAAGAATGCTATTAGTTATTTTATGAAGATTCAATCTATCTTTGGTTGAGGTATTACCAATAACAGATAAGAGGCTTGGTAAAAAAGTAAATGTTGATATAAAGGCTATTGATATTCCAAATGCCATCATCTTTCCAAACTCAATAACAGGCTT
>DDCV01000009.1:511-3538 GCA_002335845.1 Rickettsiales bacterium UBA1997
TGGTAATCATTATGCTCTTTTTTAAGTTCATTAATCTTTACAAGAACATGAACAGTTAGAGATATAGTTAAAATAAGCAAGAGTGCAATAAAATTAGATGAAACAACACTAATTTTCCAATCCATGAAACCTAAAAATCCAGCAGTTATAAAGGTTGTTGCAAACGCATTCAAGAGTGGAAGAACCACCAGCCAAATGTTACCAAAAAATAAATATAGCATGAGAGCGAAAATAAGCGCCACAGCAGTTCCAAAAAGAACAAGATCAGATCTAATAAAATCCATCATATCTGAAGTTATCATTGTTGGCCCTCCTAGATAGAGAGTTGCATCAGAGCGATAATTATCAAGAATTGATCTAATTTCACTAACAAGATTAGCGTTAAAGGTAGATTCATTATCATTTATCTTGCTAATTTTTTGATTGATAATTTTTAAATCATCATTTAAAAGCTGTTTATTGGCAATTGTGTCAGGTTCTTTAGATGACAGTCGATCTAAAATTTCATACCTATCATTAATTAGCTGATCATACTCATCATTGCCCTTCAGCACTATCTGCATTGCTGTTAAAGCACCATCTTTACCAATAATTAAATCTTTGTAGATGGGATTAGAGACAATTTCTTTTTTTGCTTCTAAGAGATCTATGCCTTCTGTTGTAAGGTCTTTTAAATTATCAGCAACTTCTGTCAACCCAACCTTTGGTTGAAAAAATATCGGAGCATCAAGAAGAGATAAAATAGAATCAACTCCATTTATTTGAGATAAATCATTCTCAAGGTTTTTTAATTTTTCTAGCGAGTCATTAGAAAATAACTCTGCATCTGGTTCATAAGTGACGATTAAAAAGCTTGAGTCTCCAAATTCTTTTTCATTTTTTCTATACGTTTTAAATGCTTCATCTCCATCAAGAACTAGAGCATCTGAAGATGCATCTAACTTGAAATTTGATATCCCAAAAGATGCAAGGACAATTATGAGTAACGTCAAAAACAGGATAGGAAAAGGTCTTGATGTTGTATATATCGCTAGATTTTTTATAAAATTTTTCATTGTTCTTTATTGGCACACTGTGGTGAGTCTAAAATCATAGGGTTTTTATTGAACTCTAAATTATCAAAAGCATGTATTGATAAAGCATGTATTTCATTCATTATGCTGCCTAGAGCAGAGTACACAGATCTATGTCTTTCTATAAGAGACATATCAATAAATTTATCGCTTACTATAACTAATTTGAAATGAGATTCTGCGTCTGCTGGTACGTTATGCATAAAACTTTCATTAATAATCCTTAATGAAGATGGTTTGAAAAAAATATTTAGTTTTTCAACAATTTTTTTAGAAATAACGTTTTTCACAACATCATTATAGTGAGAAGTTTCGCAGTTAGCAGAAAATATTAAGAATTATGGATAATTCCTTCCAATAATCCTATTGTAAAACATTGCAAAAATTACTATAAATATTGCTCCAATCGCAACAGGCATGACAACAAATGCAATTCCCTTTCCTCCAAGGATAGCAATTATTGGATTGGCGCCTGCAGGGGGATGGATGATATTAAATGAAGCCATTACAAAAACAGCCAGTCCAACTGCAATACCCAGTGACAAGGGACTAGATCCCATTAAAGCAAAAATAATGACACCACTTAATGCTGATAAAACATGACCAAAAATAATATTCTTGGGTTGAGCTAGCGGACTTTCATGAACAGCCATAACAAGAACCATGGTTGCACCAAATGGCGGTATTAACCAGACTATCGATGGATCATAAGAATTAAGATAAGCAAGGCAAAAAATACATGCAAATGCACCTATTGAAGCCAGTATATTTAATTTAATAATAGGATTTATTTTAAAAATATTTTTCATAATAAATACATTAACGTATTTAAATAAATAGATATATTAAAATTTAACCATCAAGTGGGCTTTTTTCATCAAAATTTTCAAGAATTTGCACAACCTTTTCCCATTTAATCCATTCTTCTTGATCTAAAGAAGCGGCATACTCAGCTGCTCTTAACATGGCAATGGTCTGAGCTTCTTCCCCGTATTGGGAGACGAGAGTGATAGCTATTTGCTGTAAATCATCCTTCATATTTATGAGTTACTTAAAAGTTTTATATTTTCTCTAGCTTTTTCAATGTCGCCCCAATTAATAAGCTTAAATTCTCCCGTCATAGTCTCAACTAGTGCTGTGGCAGACTCGACCCAATCACCACAGTTTAAATATTCAATTCCACTAATAACAGATATTTGTGCTTTATGGATGTGTCCACAGACAATACCATCTAAATTTCTAGTCTTGCATTCTCTTGATAGGCTTTCTTCATAGTCTGAAGCTTTATTAACAGCTTTCTTCGTTAAGTCTTTTAAGTATTTGGCTAAAGACCAATATCCAAAGCCCAGTCTAGATCTAAAAAAATTAAGAACCTTATTAAGAGCTAATAAAAATGTATAGACCTTATCACCTAAGACTGAAAGACTTTTTCCATATTTTGTAACAATATCAAACTGATCGCCATGAATCACTAGAAAATTCTTACCAGATACTGTTTTGTAAACATGCTCTTCCTTAAGTTCTAAATTTCCAAGCTGCAAGGGCTGGTATATCCTAAGAAAATCATCATGATTGCCTGTTATATAGGTTACTTTTGTACCGTTTTTAGCCATAGATAATATATTCCTAATTACATTACTATGTTCTTGAGGCCAATAAATCTTTGACTTTAATCTCCAACAGTCAATAATATCTCCAACAAGAAATAAGTTTTCACATGAGTGAGTTTTTAAAAAATTATATAGATATTTTGATTTACAACCTTTTGAGCCAAGGTGAACGTCTGAGATAAATATAGACTTGTATTTTTCCATGACTCATTATGTTTGTTAGAGAATAAAAATCAACCTGAACAATGGCGATAGTATATGAATATCCTTTGGATTAAAGATGGCAAGCTTGGTCATGAGAAGCAAGTAAAAGTTCTGCTTGATGAGCTATCAAAAACTATTGA
>DDCV01000009.1:3665-6341 GCA_002335845.1 Rickettsiales bacterium UBA1997
GCTCCAAAACATGATCGCCATAAACTATCTGGGCATGAAGCTGTTTATTTTGAAGGATCTTTAGCAAAAGTATCAACTGGTGCCGTTGATGAAAATGTTGGCTTAATAGCAATTGGTGGAAAAAACAAACACTATTTATTTAACGTAAATAAAATTATGGAGCAGATTGAATTTGTGACTTCAATATATCCAAATAAAACTTGGCACATTTTTCCATCAAGAAGAACGCCTCATAAGATGATCCAAGCTATAGAAAAACTTGCACAAAGCAGTAAAAAAATAATTATATCTGAAGGTGGTTTTGATGAAATGTTATCTAAGGCTTCAATAAAAATTATTACTCAGGATAGTATGAATATGGTTTACGAAAGCCTTTCAACAAAAGGGAGCACTATATTGTTTAATATGAAGTATCTAAGAAAAAATAAAGTTATTAAACAAATGAATGAGCTTTTACATAATAAACAGGTTGGTTATATTGAATATAATGAGATGGTCAAGGGATTAAATAAAATAAAAATTCATATGCAAAATCCTCATCATGAGGTTTTTGCTGAAGTCGAAAAGCTTGCATATAAGATTAAAAATAAATTAAACCTTTCATGAAAATAGCCCATTATGTTTTAAGCACAACCTTTGCTGGTATTGAGCAACATGTGCAAGAGTTAACTGATATTCAGAGCAACGATAATGAAATTGTAGTCATATGCAACCGATCTATCTCTCATCACTTTTCAGATGTAGAGGTTAAAGTAGTAAAAAATATATCTAGGCGGTCTATATTTGGAATTCTTAGTTTAATACTAGTTCTAAGGAATATCCGTCCTGATATTGTTCATTCTCATGGCTCTAAAACAGCCTCTATCATCAACTCTGTTAGAAGATTAATAAAATTAAGACACGTAGCCTCAGTTCATGGGATCAAGAGCAAAACAAAGGTCTATAACAAGGCTCATAGAGTTATAGCAGGTAGTCAAAAAATACAGGACTCATTAAGTACTGAAAGTTCACTTGTCGAGAACTGGTGGCACCCCTCTCTTCCTGAGAAGATAAATAATACTGCTGAGTATATTCTTGCAATTGGAAGGCTTGAGCCAGTGAAAGGTTTTGATCTCTTAATAGAATCTTGGGTTGATGTTAATAAGAAATTACTAATTGTTGGAGATGGTCCTGAACACAGCAAACTAAATTCTTTGATAGATAAACATGGTTTAGGTGATTTTATTACCATCACAGCATCGGTTTCAAAAGAAAGTCTTATTGAATACTATCAAAAGGCTTCACTATTAATAGTGTCATCAAGGCGTGAAGGCGGTCCTAGGGTGGCTCTAGAGGCGCTCTATCTTCATATTCCTGTCATATCAACAAACGTTGGGCACATGAGTCAGATACTCCCTCAAGAGCTCTTGGCAGAACCAGACAATCTGGACTCATTAAAAAGTCTTATACATAACTGGATTAATAGGAGTATGAGTCAAGAGTCTATTTTTGAATACATTGCAGAAGAATACTCAATAGATAAAGCATCCAAAAAAGTATTAAATGTTTATGAGGATTTGTTAAGCAATTCGTAGTATAGATTTATTGTCGAATCAATCATTCTTTCAGATGTAAAAGTATTCACTAGTGGCTTGTCATTATTATTAAGAACTTTTATCGTCACATCTTTTAACTCATCTGTATTACCTAACTCAGCAAGGCCTTGGGGAAAAAGATCTTCCAATATTTCTTGGGTGCCTCCATGCCTCCATCCTGCTACCGGAGTTCCACAGCTGATAGCCTCGATCGTAGTTCTACCAAAAGGTTCGGGTTGTATAGAAAGGTTGTAAACAATATCAGAAATTTTATAAATGTTTGCTATATCCTTTCTTGATCCGGTGAAAGTAATCTTATCTGATAATAATTTTTTATTAACCTTGTCTAGGAGAGTTTGATAGTATCTTTTTTTAGATTCTGAAACTGGCCCTACAACCAAGGCATGCATATCATTACTATCTAAAGCTTCGACTAAATCAATAAAGCTATCAACGCCCTTCCATTTAGTAATTCTAGTTGGCAGTGTTAAAATTTTTTTGCCAATAGTTTGAGGAAACTCTTTATACCAATTCTCTAACCATAGTGATTCGATCTCATCTTGGTTAAATTGCAAAGAGTCGCAACCTCTTGGAATAATGGTTATCTGATCATCTGTCATTTTATAAGTAGACTTAATATAACTTTTTACTGTTTTAGATATAGATATAGCATGATCAACTTTTGACATGACTTGGCTGTATATAGGCGTGCTATATAGTCCATGGAAGGTGGAAACTAATAATGGTTTTTGATGAAGCTTTTTAAATGCTAAAAAATTAATCCAAGCAGGCATTCTTGATCGCACATGAACAACATCTGGTTTCTCCTTTTCATAAATATCTTTTAATTTTGAGGAAAGTAATAATGAAGATATTCTTTTTTTATGAATTGGTAAATTGATGTGTTTGCCACCATTCTTTTCTATCTCTTCTTGGAGCAATCCACCATTAGAAATTACTATGGATTGATGGCCTTTTTCTACTAGGGCTTTTGAGAAATCCTTGACGCCTCTTTCAACGCCTCCAAAATTAAGTTCAGGTAGTAATTGAATAACTTTTAATTTATTCATACCTTAAGGATGTAGCTGGATCTAATTTAGCT
>DDCV01000054.1 GCA_002335845.1 Rickettsiales bacterium UBA1997
ATACCTTGTCCATTTGGTGGTAACTCCCAAACATCATAGCCCCTATAATTTGTTGAAACTGGCTCCACCCATTCTGCGTGGTATTGAGCTAGATCATCGGCTGAAAGGAATCCACCTTGAGAAACTACAAAATTACTCATTATTTTAGCTATATCCCCCTCATAAAAACTTGATCGCTTTGAAGTTGCAATGTCTTCTAAGGTTTTTGCTAGCATAGGGTTTTTAAAAATATCCCCTTTTTTTAAATATGCACCATAAGGCATCCATACGTCTTTAAAGTTTGGATATTTTTTAAATCTTTGTGATGATAATTCTAGATAGTAAGCTATGGTTTCAGTGAGTGGAAATCCATTATTTGCATAATTAATTGTTGGTTTGAATAATTCTTTAAATGGTAACTTGCCAAATCTCTCATGAAGTTTTATCCACCCATCTACGGCACCGGGAACAGAAACTGGCAATGGGCCATATGAAGGAATTTTATCAAGGTTATTGTCAGTAAAGTATTCAATAGATATATCTTTTGGAGATGGGCCGCTAGCATTTAATCCATAAAGTTTTTTCGTTTTTGCATCCCAAAGAATTACAAACAAGTCACCCCCAATACCATTTCCTGTTGGTTCCATTAAACCCAAGGCTACGTTTGCAGCAATTGCAGCATCTATAGCATTTCCTCCATCTTTTAAAATCTGAAGTCCTATTTGCGAGGCAAGTGGATGGCTTGTTGCAACCATTCCATTTTGAGCTATAACTTCTGATCTGCTGCTGAAGTCTTGTCCAGTAACTCTGTCATATGACAAAAGATTTATTGAAAAAATAATAGTTAGAAAATAGTAAAAAAAATTCATAATTTATCCCATTAATATAAATGAATCTGGTTTTTCAAATAAGAAATAAACAGCTAAGGCAATTATTAATATAAGAAGTGTTTTAACGTTAAAACTAGCCTTTGATTTCAATATAACTATTAATGAGGTGCTAATAAGCAACAATCCTAAAAAGTAATTAATAAGTTCAAATGTAATCATGATATTTTATTTATAACACTTATAGATATTAAGTTATCATAATATACATGGATATTATCTTAATAATTATGTTCTTAACTTTTCTTGCTGGGGTTTGGATTGCCTCAGAAGATCTTGTTAAGTGGCAAAGATTGCTTTTAGTAGCAACAACATCCATTGTTGTAATTGCTATAGTAAGCAACGGTTATTAGATGAGGGTATTATGTCTAACAATAATATTGAGTATCAGCTATCAACTTAATGCCTCATCAAATGCTATTGATTGCACTAGTGAAATTGATACTGCTTACTTTAACTCAGCCAATTATAAAAATAGAGAAATAATTTTTTCATCCTCGAAGGCAGATCTTGAGTTAAAAAACCTCATGACAAAGAGGCTTAATATAACAGGTGTACTTTCATTAAAAGATTTGGATAGCTTATTTGAATGGGATAGAATCAATAATATGAAATACATCTACAAAATACTTGATCTTATGGATAGAAACTATCTTATTAATAAAAAAAATGTAGAAGATTTTCTAAAATACGAAGCTGAGTTTAATAGTCACTGTGAGGGTTTAAATCATAATGTTTAAAACTATAATTTTTAGTGCTCTTGGGATTTTTTTAGTTACACTTCCCATCAATTTGCAAGCTGAATCTGAAGCGACAATGGATTTAAAATGTGCAGTTGTAATCACATCTAGGATTAATGACAACCAAGATCCCTTCCAGTACGCTCTTGATAGAATTCGAATGTGTAAAAAAAATGATATCCTTTCTGTATCAAGTTTTTTGGATACACTTACAACCAAAGTCTACTTTAATGACTTGATGCGAGGCTTTTGTGCTTTCGACAAACAAATCATAATTGATGTAAATTCAGAATCTTCTAGTCTAAGTTGTGCTCATATTGGAAAAGAGAGACTAAGAAGAGATTTTAAGAAATCTGCTAGCTTAAGACCAAAATACGATATTGATAAAAGAGCATACAGAAACGACCCAAGCTGGAATAATAACCCTACTCCGCTAAAAGAGCCTGGGCCTTCGGGAACAAGACCCTGAAATAAACTTATACTAAGTTACAAGCCATCCAAGCAATAGCAATGATAGACGGCAACCAAATCAATGGCCTCACAAGAGGTATTTTGTATAGGTTGAATGCAGAGCCTGCTAAATAAGCTAACCTAGAAAATAACCAAATATGCATTGGTAGAGAATTGTCAACTTCTAATTGAATTGATAAAACTGACAATACTAAAAAAAGTGGTAAGCTTTGCCTTAAATTGTCAGATGACTGTGATAATCTTCCAGATAATTCGGTTTTCTTAGATAAATCACCACCTACATAAGTAAATTCCTTAAATGGAATTTTATGCAATGAAAAAATCATTGGAAGAAAAAGGTTTAGCAAAGAAAAAAAGATAGCAAGTACAAGAATATCAATCATATTTATAAAAGTTAATTAGCTCTATAACATTTTAATGAATTTTAAAGAATAATAAAACTATTAACTATCAATCTCTTCGTCAATAGATTTAAGCTCCATTTCATCCATTTCATCTTCGTACACAATTTCTTTGGTATTTTTGGAGATTAATCGAGTTGAAATAAGATAAACAACAAGTATGGTAATTAAGATTCCAATTAGTTGAGCTAACATATGATCACCTTTTAGTTATGTTTTATAATATTTATTAACTATATCAGACAAAAATGAATAAATTACTATCAATAATACAAAATAGAAACTCACATAGGACTTTAGTAGAACCACATCCCTCAACCATAGAGATGGAAGAAATTTACAAAGCTGCTCTTAGAGCGCCTGATCATGCTTGGCTTAAACCATCCAATTTTATAGAAATTAAGGGTGATGGGCTTACTAAATTATCTAATATATTTGAGGAGTTTGCTTCACAGGTACTTGATATTAACGATGAGAATATTTTACAGAAATATAAAAATGCGCCCTTTAGAGCACCTATGATTATTACACTGGTTACAAAACTGTCTAATCATCCAAAAGTTCCATATATTGAACAAAAACTATCAACAGCTGCTGCTGGTCAGAACATCCTTAATGCATTGGAGTGCCTTGGTTACTCGGGTATATGGAGGACTGGTAAATTAGCTTTCAATCAAGACTTGGTAAAAATGATGGGGCTTGATAAAAATAATGAAATAATAGGATTCTTGTATATTGGAACAAAGTCAGGAAAAGAGAAAAGGCTTCCAGAAAGAAATATTAGGGACCATTTAACAATTTGGGACTAAGCTTTTATTTTTTTAACCCCATCGATTTGATCTTCAATGACACTTTCATTCTGCAGTATTACATTGTATGAATTATTATCATTTTTAAATGAAACAGAATATTCTGGTTTATCATCTATAAGATGAAGAGCGTTGAAACCTTCAATCGATATACATGAATCAATGTTTTTATTAACTAGCTCCTTCTTAACAAAAGGTCTTCTATTAGGCTCTTCATCATAATGAGGACAACAAGTTCCATTAACAAACCCAAGGCAATCCATTATTGCAAGATCATGACTCCAAGAATCAGTTATACCTTTGTCAAACCAACATATTGCTCCAGCACTAACACCGGACATGATAATGCCTTTGTTATATGCTTCTTTTAGAATTATATCTAACCCCCATTCTCTCCAGACTGCGAGCATGCTTTTTGTATTGCCGCCTCCAACAAAAATAATGTCTTGATTGAGTATATGCTCTCTTAGATTTATAGTTCTTTTAAAAAAAGATATATCAGATGGTATGCAATCTAATGTGTTGAATGCTCGATAAAAATTATTTATATAGCCGCTATCATCTCCTGTTGCAGTTGGAATAAAGCATATTTTTGGTTTATTAGATTTACATTGGTTAATAATATATTTTTCAATTCGAAGCTCTCCAAGAGATCTACCAAAACCCCCTCCACCAATTGATATTATTTGCTTCATTATATTTCCTAGACTTTTTGATTGTTAAATTGAATTAATTTGTTTTTCCATTTACGAGTTAGCACATTAAATTCAGCAGTTTTTACTGTAAATGCTTGAAAAATAAGATCCCTGTCTACCATAAGTATTACTATCTGATTGATATTTGTTCCAAACATTACATTGTGTGCATTAGCATATGCGCAACCTTGAAGAAAATAGTCCTCAATCCACTCTCTTCTTTTTATTTTTTTTGCAGTCTTAAAGTCTATGATTGATGGAACTCCATTTACCAGCCCAATACAATCTGCAGTTCCAGCATATAGACCATCTAAGATAAGTCCTACCTCCAAACCCCAAATTTCATTTATTGAATTTAATCCATCTAAGATAAATTTTTGAGAAATTTTTCTTGATATATTTTCATCTGATATGGATACATCAAAAGTATCCCACTCTTCTTTTTTAAGGTAAGCCTCTAGAGCTTCGTGAACAGCAGTCCCGATATCAGTGCTTTGCTTTATAACTCTATCAGCCTCAACATCCCCAACCCTCTGCCTCCATTTATCAATTCCATCTGATTTAGTTGAGGTATTGCTGAGAATAGTAGTAACACTTGGAACTGGTGAGCCAGTAGAATCAAGATAATGCCTTCCAGAATCAAGATCAACTCTCTCCAACTCTGGATATTTATATATATTTTTAAGCATTGAGTTATTTTATATGAGAATCAATAAAATCAATCATATTTGAGTAAGATTCATCTTTATTTATTTCACTAAATACCTCATGCCTAGCTTCTTTAACCAGATTCATAGTTATGTTTGTAAAAATTGATGAGAGGAATTTATTTAAATCTTTAACTCCTTTGCCGCTGTTTCCAACAGGGTCTTTATCACCAGAGATGATATATATTGGAAGAGATTTATTTGATTCTATGTAATTTGATGATTTAAATACTTTTAAAAATTGATTACACAGCTGAAGCCACAAAGAGTTTGTAACTAAAAATCCACATTTATCATCATCAGTATACTCATCAACACTTGAAGTATCTCTAGTCAACCAATCATTAGGGGTTCTATTTGGGCTAAACAACGAATTGTTTTTTCTCATAGTAATTTTATCTAAAAGATTGCTATAAGACTTTTCTCCAAATATAAGAATTAGAAAAGATACCAATCTCTTTTGTGAAGTGACCACTTTATTAGGAATTAAAGAGGATCCAGATAATATTAATGCATCTATGTATTTATATTTCTGAATAACGCCAAGAGCTATCCATGAACCCATGCT
>DDCV01000153.1 GCA_002335845.1 Rickettsiales bacterium UBA1997
TCATTCATAATTTTTACTATAGTTAATCTTTTTTTGTTCAAGCCTTTGTAGATGCTTACTTAGTCTTACCTCAAAACTTGAATAGTCTTTTCTATCTTTTTGTGACCACACAGTCTCAGCTAATGCACATAGTCTTGGTAGTAGCATATATTCTGCTTGCTCAGGAGTTTGAATATATTCTGTCCATAAATTGGCTTGTCCGCCTAGTATAAGATGTCTTTTACTTTTATCAATTTTTGCAGGAATTGGTTCAAAATCATAAACTTTTGAAAGGGGAAGATATCCACCTATCGCAAGCGGTTCATTCTTTGAATCTTTCAATTGATAATAATCAAAATATACATTTGTTGTTGGCGACATTATTACTTCATGACCAGCATTTGCTGCCTCTATTCCGCCATCCATGCCTCTCCAACTATGAACGACTGCATTAGGTGCTAGGCCTCCTTCGAGAATTTCATCCCAACCAATCAGGCGCTTATTGAATTTTAATAATACTTTTTCAATGCGTTTAATAAAATAACTTTGAAGCTCATTTTCATCTTTGAGTTTTTCTGAGAGTATTCGTTTTTGACATTTTTCACATTTAGACCATCTGTCTTTTGGGCACTCATCGCCTCCAATGTGAATATATGGCCCTGGAAAAACTTTTGAGACTTCTTCTAAGACTTTTTCTAAAAATTTGAATGTATCTTCGTTCCCAGCACAATAAACTTCTTTGTGAATTCCCCATACGGTTTCTGATTCATGTGGGCCTCCGGTACATGATAATTCGGGATAAGCTGATAAAGCAGCGGTGGCATGTCCAGGCATTTCGATTTCTGGGATTACAGTAATGTGGCGATTTTTAGCATACTCTATTATTTCATTAATTTGTTCCATTGTATAGTAACCACCGTACTTAGAGTTATCAAACTTATGTGGTTTATCATTATAGTGACCGATAAGAGTCTCTTTCCTGTATGCAGCAATTGACTTTAGCTTAGGGAAATTTTTAATAGGAATTCTCCAACCTTGATCTTCTGTTAAGTGCCAATGGAAGATATTCATTTTGTGGGACGCTGTAATATCGATGCAACGTTTAATAAAATCTACTGGCATCATATGTCTTCCAACATCGAGCATCATTCCTCGCCACTGAAAGCGCGGTTCATCCTCAATTTTCAAGCCAGGAATTTTTAGCTCATTATTTATTCTACTTGTCTCCAGTAATTGAAGTAAAGTTTGAACTCCATAGAAAATGCCTTGGTAGTCTCTTGCCATTAGCATCATTCCATCATTATCAACTTTCAAGGTGTAAGATTCGTCTTTTTTTATAACATTATCATTTAATGTAAAATATACTTTAGTATGATTTTTTTCATTAAGAGTTGATGGTTTAAATCCAAAACTTGAAAAGCTTGTTTTAAAATAATCATGGATTTTTTTTAATGCTTTATCATTGTCGTTATAAATAACTCTGATTGCAGTGTTTAAAGTTATGTCGAGATCTAATTTTTTAATGCTAGAGGGGATTGGAATTAGTCCTAATTCATTAAAATTATTTAGGTTATCATTCATAATAGTTTTTTATGTATTGGATTGGTGATTATAATTATCAAATTATAAATATTTAAATCTTATTTAATGTGATAGAATAATTTATATGTGATTAATTTAAAAAGTGCTTTTATTAAATAATTCATTATAAAAATGCTCTTAAATTTAAATTTAGGTGATTTTTATGCTATAATGACTGCATTATGCTGGTCTTGTGGAGTGATATTTTTTGAAATTGCTGGCAGGTCTTTAAACACGCTGCAAATAAGCCTGTTAAAAAATATTGTGGGCGTAATTGGTTTTATCCTTTTCCTTCTATTGCAAGGACAATCTTTTCCAATATTTAGCGATCAAGAGTATAATATATTAGTTATCAGTGGGATTATTGGTGTCGCAATTGGAGATATTCTCTTCTTAGCATCCTTGCGCAGGCTGGGTTCAAGTTTGAGCGCAATAATTAGCACTAGTTACACAGTGTTTGTATTTATTCTCGCTTATTTAATGTTTGATGAGGTAATCTCAATCATTTCATACTTGGGCGGTGTTCTTGTTATTACAGGAGTCATCATTGGAACGAATGACCGCAGTACTAAAATCACACCAAAACAATTAGTTTTAGGTGTTCTCTACGGTCTTTTTGCCCATTTATGCACTGCATATTCTATATTATTAATCAAACCAGTAATGGAACATCATCCAATCGTACCAATTGCTTTAATTAGATTTAGCACTGGCGTAATAATAAGCGGGTTTATCTTATTGTACCTTAAGGGTCATTTAGCTTTGAAAGATACTATTATTAGAGGTTTTTCAAATTATAATTTATTAGCAGGTGCATTTTTCGGAACATTTTTATCTGTAATTTTATGGTTAGCTGGTTACAAGTACACACTTGCTGGCAGAGCTGCGATTTATAATCAGCTCTCAACGATTTTTATAATTATTTTTGCTTCTATTTTTTTAAATGAATATTTAACAAAGCGAAAATGGGTAGCGATATTTTTAGCTTTAATAGGTTCTTTTATTGTTAGCATTTATTAGAAAATATATTGAAGAAAGTCACCTTTTTATTCAACTTTTTTATGGACCGCGTTTAAATAGGAAAGAACTGTCCGAACTTTTTTCCAGTTGGAGAAAATCAAAAAATCGATCTCTTGAAGAAAAAAACAAAATTATAATATCTGGAGTTCGATCGCAATATTCTGATTTATTCAAAAATTGGAAATGGATAATCATTCAAACTATTTTATGGTTAGCAATATCTATTAAATTTGATTTTAACCCAATAATTAACATTATGGCTTTTTTTACTATTCTTAATCAATTTATACAAAACATTACGTCGCTTGCAAAAGATAAAAGACAAACATTTAATATTTTTATTGCCCAAGAAATTTTATCAACATTATCATTCTCAAGTTTACTTTTGGAAAAAGTATCTGATCTAAAGAAGGGAGAAAAGGTAATGAAGGCTAAAAATATAAATTACGCATCAAACTGCGAATGGACAGATATCAAGATACAATTATTACCAAACGAATATAATGATGAGCTTCCACACTTAAGAATAAATATTGGACATGAGAAAAGTGAGGTGTTACATGCTTCAAAATTGGGTTTGGTGCAAAATTCAGATTATAAAGCCCAAAACGAGCTTTTTGTTATTCTAAAAGCATTTGGTAAATATGGTACTTTCAAAGTAGAAGGTCATGGCTCCCAAAAAAAAGCTATTGAAAAATCATTAAACGATTTAATAGAAAATTTAAATCTTTATTTTGGTGAAAGAGATATAATGCCAATTGTCAAAAATGATAAAACTGAAAATTGGGAATGCTTTGTAAATATTGAGGATAGAACAAATAGTTGGCATCAGCTTGAGCTAGAAAGATATGAGGATATAAAAACTATGCTGCAAGAGTGGGTTCCGTTAATCGAGGAATTAGAAAAAGTAGATTTAGCTGAGCAATCTTATAGGATGAAGGGATATGAGTGGTAAATGAAATGGCTTTTTTAATACTTTTCTTGTGTTAATTATATTTAACATTAGAGATGAGTTTGAGAGAAAATAATATGGAAAAATATCATAAGCTCTCAAAAGAAGAGATCAATGCTTTGCCTCTTATCAAATATGAAGGCGAAGTAGTAGTCTTGTCCTCAGACGATAATGTGCAAACAGCCATCAATGACTTAATGAATTATGGAACGATAGGATTCGATACAGAAACAAAGCCTACTTTCGTTAAAGGCCCTCTTAATCCTCCTTCAATAATTCAATTAGCAATAGAAAACCGGGTTTACATTTTTCAATTAGATAATAAAAATATTTTTGAAGCACTTACACCTATACTCTCGAACACAGACATTACTAAATGTGGAGTGTCAGTAGAAAGAGATTTGATTGAGTTAATGTATTTAGCACCATTTCATCCATCCTCTTTTATTGACTTAGGAAATGTAGCTAGAGGCAATGATATCCCTCACCACGGCTTAAGGGGGCTAGTAGCAATGTTTCTAGAAAAAAGAATTTCAAAGGGCTCACAAATTTCTGATTGGAGTAAGACTAAACTTTCCGAATCCCAAATTTTCTATGCAGCAACAGATGCGTGGGTTAGTCTTAAATTATTTAAAGTCTTTGATCAACTAAAACTATTATAATTATTGAAATGAATAAAAATAGAAAAAGCTTATTCATTTATCTTTTTATGTTGAATTTTTTGATTAATGGGTGTGCCTCAATAATTTATAAATCAATTCCTCTGAAAGATGTCGCAAAGACAAACGGAAAATATTTTGTTGGTACTCAAAATTTTCAATTAGTTGACTCTACTAGGTCGATGTGGTTTACTGATGATATCAAAAGTTTTAGGACCCTGAGCGTTAAGATGTGGTACCCTGCAGATGAAAATTCATTATCTGATCGAGCACCTTACGTAGATCAATATGAATTAATAGCTAAGGCTCTTTCGACTAGTTTGGGTGTTCCGGAAGCATTGATGAGCAGAGCTGGTGCTGTAAAATGTAATTCTTGGTTAAATGCTGACATATCAATTGGAAATTTTCCGATTGTGATATACTCTCATGGGCATCAGAGTCTCAAAATTGCAAATACTTTTCAAGCTGAAGAAATTGCTAGTAATGGGTATATCGTTATCGCTCCTGATCATACATATGACGCGGCTTTAACTATTATTAATAAGGATAAAATAATTTATACTCGCTCTAAGCTGCCGAATAGTGATGAAGAAGCTGAAGATTCTGAAATGATCGAAAGAGTAAAAGAGCAATTAAATATTAGGGTAGAAGATGTCAGTTTTGTTATTGATAAAATGATTGAAAAATTTTCAAAAGATCAACAGTTTAATCAGTCTGCTGATTTTGAGAATATTGGAATATTTGGGCACAGTTTTGGTGGTTCCACTGCTATAATGGCAGCTAATAATGATAACAGAATAGATGCTATCCTTGGCCTTGATGCCTATTTCTTGCCGCTCCCAAATTATATTATTGAAAAAGATATAAATAAACCTTTTATCCACTTAGGACAAACGAGTTGGGGTGACTCAAATAATTATGAATTAATGAAAATATGGGGGAGTAATAACAACCAAAATTCGTTTCATCTTTCAGTTGAGGGCTCTAAACACAATGATTTTACAGACTTTTCTCAATTTACAAAACTAACTAGAAAGTTTGGTTCAGGAAAAGTTCCTCGAAAAATTATGCGAAATATAATGAATGATGTTATACTACAGTTTTTTAATTATCATTTAAAAAGCATAGATACTTTTGATGCTAATCAATTTGAAAATAAGTATGAAAGAGTTAAAACTTATGTTCATTAGATTTTTTGTATTTTGAAAATCAATTATTAACTTCGCATTGTGCTCAAATTAATTCCCATCCTTGTTATAATGTTTTTTTATGCCTGTGGGCCTGATTATGATTCTTCATTAGACCTCACAGGTCTGCAATTTGATGGTGTGGATGATTATGTTTTGATAGAGGAAAATGTTTTACCAGATTCAGGTGATTACACTATTTCTATTTGGGTAAAAGCTGATTCAAATAATTCGAGTGCGAGAACATTAATTTCTCAGAGTGATACATCTGGGAATCCTTTCTTTTTTGGTTCTAATGCTGTTTCTGATACATCCGGCACTATTAAAATGAGCGAAGACTGGAGAACACTAAGTGATACGCCATTTTACTTGGACGATAGATGGCATTTATATACAATAGTTAATGATGGAACCATTGGTGATTCTAGTGAAGTAATTGACACCTCCTCTTTTTTCATTGATGGCGAAAAATCTTCACTAGTTATGGGGGTTGGTAAAGGATATCCTCTAGTTGAAAGATTTCTTATTGGTACCATGTGGGATAGCTCAGGAGAATTTTTCTCTGGTACGATTGATGATATTGTAATTTGGGATCGTAAATTATCAGATGATGAAATTACTTCATTATACAATTCTGGTTTTGGCCTAGATCCAACTTTAGACACACTAAATTACAAAAGTTCTGAAAATCTCATCGCTTTTTGGCCATTTAGTGAGGGTTTAGATAGCTCTATTACAGATTATAGTGGTAATGGATTTAATGGGCAAATATCGGGTGCTAGCTGGGTAAATATCAAATCTAAACTTAATCCTATTGTAGAAATACTAGCTGTAGAAGAAAAGCAGGATGTCTACCAAAAAGAATTATGGGGAAAAATAACAGATAAGAATGGGAAATCACTTTATCAGGCTAATATTGTTTTGGCAGGTTTTCATAATGAAGAGTTTAAATGGAAAACAAATATCTTAACGAACAGGAGGGGTGACTATGAGATTAATGATTGTCAGCCCTGGAATAAATTCACTGTTTCATTGGACGGATACGAAACTCAAAATTTCTTGCCAGAAGATTCAATTTTTTTAAAAAGTCCGGTTGACTTTACATTAATTGAAAAAATTGAAGATGTTCCTTCTATTGATAGTACGATGTATGCTGAGATTTCCAAAGAGGCAGAAGAAAATTATGAAATGATCCAATATATGATAAATTCTGCAAAACAGAATCAGGTTATATCTATTCCTGAGGGAATTCACATCGTTTCAAAACCTATCATTGTAAATAAAAAAGTAAATATTACTATACAGGGCATTCTTTCATCAGGCATAGTATTGATTGATAGTTACCAGCCTGTTTTCATAATTAATAATTCATCAAACATTGTTCTTCAGCATCTTGTTCTTGGTCATGATATTTCTACAAAGGGGAATCATGATTCAGAGATTGTCAGAATTAATAATGGTAATAATATATATGTTAATAGTTGTGAAATTAGTGGGGATGCTGCTATAGGATTAAAGGCCGTTGGCGTAAAGAGTCTAACCATCTCTAGTTGCTTTGTACACGATAATAGTTGGTTTGCATTTTCTTTTCAAAAATGCGACAATGTCACCATTGAAAACTCTCAATTAATTGACAATAAGGAAGTTTTGTATCAAAGGTCTTCTAATGTCGTTCTTCATAGTAATATTGTTAAAGATTAGACTTTCTTAATATCTTTCATGCAAACGAAAGAAAGAATATTATTTTTTATTTTACCCTCTTTTGCCATTTGTGCCTTCATTATTTTTGTAATTATTGGAGCCTTGTCATACAAAGGAGGAAATAATTTAGATCAGAATTCAATTGGGTATTCTTTTGCTAATAACTATCTTAGTGATTTGGGTAGACTGAAATCAGTTGCTGGTCATGTTAATTCAGTTCCTTTCTATTGTTTCAATGGTGGGCTCATAATGTTGAGTGTCGTTTTTTCACTTTATTTTTCATTTTTGCCATCTCTTTATGATGAAAGTATAAATGTACAAAACATATCT
>DDCV01000127.1 GCA_002335845.1 Rickettsiales bacterium UBA1997
ATTGACGGATCTGGGTTTAAAGCTAAGTTACAGCAGGATACCTTCCTGGCATGATTGCCTGGGGTTAATCGAAGTACTTTTCGAAGTTTTTGTAAGAAATTTTCTGTCTTAGGGCTTTTATATAGTAATTTTTCCACTTGAATTGAAGCGGCATTCTTTAGTTCGTGGTTATTACATCTAGCAGATGATTGAACTATAGTTTGTAAAGCTAATTCAAAAGGGGTTTTTTTTATTAAGTCTCGTCTCTTGCTATTGGAAATTTGAGATCCAGGGTCTTCTATAATAGCTTCCTTATACTTATCTATTTCATGCGTAATACCACTCAATAAAAGATCGGGATTAAACTGCATTCTATAAATATCCTTCTGTGCTAATTGAACTATTTGCTGACTTTTATCTGTTGCATAATAATCAGCATCTTTTACATCAAATTGAGCTGTTAGTGATAGATATTCAACAAACTTAATAAAATTTAATATTTTTCTACCAGGATCACGGCTATAGAATTGCTTTTTATGATATTCGGCCTTTAAAAAATATTCTTCAGCTTTTTTTGAGCCATTTTTTTGTAACTCTTCTTTGGTTTCTTGTTTCATAATATAACATAAATTAAAATATATTATTTTTTACCACAAAAACAATTATAGCATATTTTTGCTATTTTTAAATAGTTAATTACTAAAAAATTTAACATGTTAAGAATAATTTCAGGAAAATTTAAGGGTCGCAAATTAACCAAATCCAACCATCTAAAAAGCCTAAGACCAACTAAAGATTCGGCGCGCGAGAATATATTTAATATATTGACTTCCAATAAAGAAATTTTATCAACCAACTTTAATTTAGAGGGCGCTAATATCTTAGATGTGTGCTGCGGAACTGGTTCTGTAGCTTTTGAAGCAATTTCTCGTGGCGCTGACTCTGCCACTATGATTGAAAATAATTTTGATCATATTGAGCTGGTTAAAAAAAACCAAGAGATATTGGATCTGCAAGATTTTACCAAAATTATTAATTTAAATGTTAAAAGATTACCAAAAAATAATGAATTCTTTGATTTAGTCTTTATTGATCCACCTTACGAAGATGATTACATAGAAATATTGCGCAATTTAATCGAAAATTCTTGGATTCAAAATGGATCTATAATAGCTATTGAAATGTCAAATATTGGCAGGAATTTAGATATTTTTGAAAATGGTTTAAAAGACAATAATCTCATAGCAAATAGCCTAAATAATGAAGATTTTAATAAATTAAACAGCTCTTTAGAGGTAGAATTTAGCGCTACTAATCATCTTGAATTATTAGAAAAAAGAAAATATGGTAGCAGCATGTTTTACTTCTTTAAATTTTAAAATTAAAAATGTCTTTCAAGAAACATACCGTAAAATCCTACGACAAAGATCTTTCATCGATAACCGCAACAATTGATGAGATGAAAGATTTGGTTATAGAGTCAATAGACATGGTAAGTAAAATGCTTCAATCAAAGCAGCAATCAATCTTAGATGGCATTAAAAAGCATGATTATAAAATAAATTGTCTTGATAATTTAATTGAAAAAAAAATTACCTCAATCTTAGCTTTAAGACAACCTATGGCTATTGATTTACGATATATTATTTCATCTTTAAAAGTATCTGCAAACCTAGAGAGGATAGGTGATCAAGCAAAAAATATTATCAAAAAAATCAATGATGTTGGTGAAGATGAGTTTAAGGTTGATGTGGAAAATTCTTTACAAAAGATGATAGAAATATGTAAAGAAATGGTCAGAAACTCGGTTTTTTCATTTAATGCACAAAATATTGAGATAGCCGACTCTGTTTTGCAAAAAGATGATGAGGTTGATAATTTATATAGAGATTTATTCAAATTAGTAGATGAAGATGAATTTAGTCGCAATCAAGTTAAAAAAATTACCAATACTTTATTAATCGCTAAATCATTTGAAAGATTAGCAGATCACTCAACTAATATTGCTGAAATCAGTAAGTTTGTTGTAACCGGCGAGATAGGAGATTAGATAAATGTTATCACGAGAAGAAAAAAAACAATCGGGTCAAATAGCAAAATTAGATAATAAGGATCTAAAAGGCTTTGCCGATAAGCAGCCCAAGGAAAAAATGCAAAGAAAGCCAGATTGGATTCGGGTGAGGGCGCCACAATCAAAGGGTTACTTTGAAACAAAGAAGATACTCAATGAAAAAAAGCTTCATACTGTTTGTGAAGAAGCAGCATGTCCAAATATAGGTGAGTGCTGGGCACAAAAGCATGCAACGGTAATGATTCTTGGCTCAGTTTGCACTAGAGCTTGCTCATTTTGCAATATCGAAACAGGAAAGCCAGACACGGTTAATCCGCATGAGCCAGAAAATGTTGGGGATGTGGCTAAACTTTCGGGTTTAAAACATATTGTAATTACTTCAGTAGATCGCGACGATTTAGCTGATGGCGGAGCCAATCAATTTGTCAAATGTATTGAAAATGTGCGTCAAAAATCTCCACATACAACAATAGAAATCCTAACGCCAGATTTCTTGCGAAAAGATGGAGCTCTAGAAAAAATCATAGCAGCAAAGCCGGATGTCTTTAATCATAATCTAGAAACAGTACCGGGTCTTTATGCTGAAATTCGCCCTGGTGCTAGGTATTTTCATTCATTGTGGCTACTAAAAAGAGTTAAGGAAATAGACCCAACAATTTTTACCAAATCAGGATTGATGGTGGGCCTGGGAGAGAAAAAAGAAGAAATTCTTCAGGTGATGGACGATATGAGAAGTGCCGATATTGATTTTTTAACAATTGGTCAATNNTCGCTATGTTCATCCTGATGAATTTAAGTTTTATGAAAAAATGGCCTATAATAAAGGCTTTTTAATGGTCTCGGCCAGCCCCTTGACTAGATCATCTTATCATGCTGGTGATGATTTTGCAAAAATGAGACAAGAAAGAATAAAAAGATTTGGCTCTTAATATCATGAGCTTTTTCTAGCTTTTGCTTTTGCAAATCATATATCAAATAACTTTTCTATATTTTATGGATCCATTATCGCAGGCATTTATAGGCTCAGGAGTTGCTCAGAGCTTTTCTAAGAAGGGAGTACAGGTGAGGCAGGCCCTGTTTTGTGGGGCCATTGGCGGCTTAATGCCTGACATTGATATTTTAATTCGTTCAAATATCGATCCATTAAAAGCTATTGAATATCATCGTCACTTTACCCATTCTTTATTTTTCATTCCCTTTGGCGGCCTATTTGTTGCCGCTCTATTGTGGTTGATATTTTTTCGAAAAAATAAGAAGCAAAAATTTAGTATAATTTACTTATTTTCAACATTGGGCTATGCTACACATGGTCTTCTTGATTCTTGCACAGCTTATGGCACCCAGATTTTATGGCCATTTAGTGATTACCGCGCCTCTTGGAGCGTGATTTCAATAATTGATCCTTTATTTACATTACCATTGATTGCTTTTTGCATTTTATCTTACTTCAAAAAAGAACGTAAATATGCAAGATCCGGCATTTATTTATGCATGATTTATTTGCTTTATGGTTTTTACAATCAGCTATCAGCAAAATCATACATATTAG
>DDCV01000061.1 GCA_002335845.1 Rickettsiales bacterium UBA1997
AAGGAATATAACGGATCCGGCATCTTGCAATTTACCCAATCATTTGCTGATCAAGCAACTGATACAGTTATTCTAAGGGCCCGCTTCGAAAATAAAAATGAAAAACTAATACCAGGAATATTTGTTACTGCTAAATTACATTTGCAAGAATATGAGGCAATCACAATTCCACAAAGCGCTGTCAGTCGCGATCAAAATGGTGATCTTAATGTTTTTGTGATTAATGATGAGAATATAGCTATTCCAAGAAAAATTATTGCTAATGACTTATATAATAATGATTGGATCATTAAAAGAGGGTTAGAAGAAGGTGAGAGAATTATAAATAATGGTTTATTTAAAATTAAACCTAATACCAAAGTAACACCAATTTAATAAGATGTCAGAATTTTTTATAAAAAGACCAATTTTTGCTTGGGTTTTATCAATAATTGTGATGTTGGCTGGCGTTTTTTCTCTTTTTAAAATTCCAGTAGAATTATATCCAAATATTGCATCGCCCGCCATTACAATCTCAACTTCTCTTCCGGGGGCGTCAGCGCAAACTATTGAAAATTCAGTAACGCAAATAATTGAACAAAACATCAATGGTATTGATAGTTTACGCTATTTTTCCTCAAGTAGTAGCTCTGATGGATCCGCTAGAATAACCTTAAATTTTGAACCAGGAACCAATCCAGATATTGCCCAAGTTCAAGTTCAAAATAAGCTTGAAGCGGCATTGCCACTTCTGCCGCAACTTGTGCAACAGCAAGGAGTTCGTGTTAATAAATCTAATGATAATTTCCTTTTAATTATTGGAATATATTCCAAAGACGGTAAAACTAGCGAGGAAGATTTAAATGATTTTTTATTTAGTAATTTACGAGATAATGTATCTCGTATTAATGGCGTCGGTAGCGTTACTGTTTTTGGCAATCAAAAAGCTATGAGAATATGGCTTGATCCTCATAAATTATTTGGATTCAAACTAACTACTCAAGATATCGTAAATGCTATCAGGTCACAAAATAGCGATGTTGCCGCTGGTCAGCTTGGAGGGCTGCCTTCAGTAAAAGGTCAGCAAATTAATGCCACCATTACCGCACAATCAAGATTAAAAACCGTTGAACAATTTCAAAATATAGTTATTAGGGCTAATAAAAATGGCTCGCAAATTTATCTTAAAGATGTTGCTAAAGTTGAGCTTGGGTTAGAAAATTATAATCGAGTAGCCCGCTATAAAAGAAAACCAGCAGCTGGAATGGCAGTCATACTTGCTAGCGGCGCTAATGCATTAGAAACAGCGCAGAATGTTAAAGAGGAAGTTAAAAAAATAGAAAAATTCCTACCCCAAGATGTTGAGGTAATATATCCTTATGATTCAACCACCTTAATCAAGCTATCAATAAAAGGTGTTGTTATCACTTTGCTTGAAGCTGCTATTTTAGTATTTTTAGTAATGCTGCTTTTCTTGCAGAATTTCCGTGCTACAATCATACCAGCGCTAGCTGTTCCTATTGTCTTACTTGGCACAATTGCCACCCTTTATATTTTTGGTTACAGCATAAACACCCTCACCTTATTTGCCCTAGTTTTGGCAATTGGCTTGCTGGTTGATGATGCCATTGTGGTGGTTGAAAATGTTGAGAGAATTATTGAAGAAGAAAAATTGCCACCAAGAGAAGCTACGCTAAAATCTATGAAACAAATTACAGGCGCTCTAATTGGTATTGCCGTGGTGCTATCAGCCGTTTTTGTGCCGATGGCTTTTTTTCCTGGATCAGCTGGTGCAATTTATCGTCAATTTTCAATAACAATAGTCACTGCTATGATTCTATCAGTTTTTGTGGCACTGGTTTTATCACCATCATTATGCGCCACTTTGCTAAAATCCAAGACTGAAGATAAGGGTTTTAGCAATGTAAAATTCTTTCGTAAATTTGATAATTTTATCAAAAATCTAAGAAAATTCTATGTTAAAAAAGCCAATTTTATCACTAGAAAAATTATTAGATTTTTAGTGATTTATGCCGTTATGATTGGTGGCTTAATATTTTTGTTCGATCGCCTCCCAACATCTTTTTTGCCAAATGACGATCCAGGATTTATGTATCTTTTTGTAAAAACTCCCAGTGGCTCGACGATGGAAAGAACGCTAGAAAGTCTTAAAAAAGTTGAAAATCATTTTTTAGATAGCGATGAAGCTAAAAATATAAAAGATTTATTCACTGTTACTGGTTTTAGCTTTGCTGGTCGTGCGCAGAATGTTGGTTTTGGCTTTGTTGGCTTAACAGATTGGTCGCAAAGAAAAAAAGAAGAACAAAGTGTTTTTAATATATCGGCAAGATCTATGGGGGCTCTAAATCAAATCAAGGATGCTATGGTCTTCACTTTTTTCCCGCCACCAATTCGTGAGTTAGGTAATGTTTCTGGTTTTAATGTTCACATTCTTGACCCCAATAATATTGGTCGTCAAAATTTAATTACAGCGCGAAATCAAACTCTTGGCCTAGCATCCCAAAATCCCAAATTATTAGGAGTTAGACCCAATGGTCTTGATGATGTGGCTCAATTTAATTTAGATGTTAATTATGAAAAAGCCGCCGCTCTTGGAGTTGGGGCTCAAGAAATAAATCAAACCATGCAAACTGGTTGGGGATCTTTTTATGTTAATGATTTTCTTGATCGAGGTCGCATAAAAAGAGTTATAGTTCAAGGTCAAGATCGCTATCGCATGAATCCCGAAGATATTGCTAAATGGCATGTTAGAAATGATGAAAACAATATGGTTTCATTAGGAAGTGTAGTTAATTCAAATTGGAGTTATGGACCACAAAAACTTGAAAGATTCAACGGAGTTTCTTCGGTAAATATTGTTGGCTCATCTGCTCCAAAAGCTAGCTCAGGAGAAGCTATGCAAGAAATAGAAAATATAATTACCTCCCTACCACAAAAAGTTTCCTATGCCTGGTCTGGACTTTCCTATGAAGAAAAAATTACCGGCAATCAGACGTCCATTCTTTATATTATCTCAATTTTAGCTGTATTTTTATCGCTAGCCGCCCTTTATGAAAGCTGGTCAATACCTTTTGCTGTTATGTTTATTTTGCCATTTGGGGCTCTTGGTGCAGCTGCTTTTGCTAATATTTTTGGCATGAGCAATGATATCTATTTTCAAGTTGGATTATTAACAACAATAGGCCTTTCAGCAAGAAATGCTATTTTAATAGTTGAGTTTGCTCGTAAAATTTATGAACAGCATGGTAATATTGTCAAATCAACTTTAACTGCTACCAAGCAAAGATTTAGACCCATTATGATGACGGCAATGACTTTTATTCTAGGGGTTATGCCCCTAGCTTTAGCTAATGGCGCGGGCTCTGCTAGTCAAAACGCCATTGGTATTGGCTTGGTTGGCGGCATGATTGCTGCCACTTTTGTAGCCACTCTTTTTGTGCCGATGTTTTATATTATGATTCACAATATCAGCAAAGGTAAATTTAGCTTAAAAAAATCTTAATGACACAAGGATATCATAAATACATTTTTGTTTTTCTATCTATAGCGCTTCTTAAATCATGCACGCTTGAACCAAAATATCAAAAACCCGCTAGCCCAATTGCTAAAGAAAAAATTACTGAAATAGAGATTATCAAAAGCAATAAATCAAATATTGTCAAAGAAATTGAACGCGATATAGTTGAGCCTATAAGAGATGAGGTATTGTGGCGTGACTTTTTTACTGATAAGAATCTGCAAAAAATAATCGAAGTTGCCTTAAAAAATAATCGTGATTTAAAAATTTCTGCACTTAATATCGAAGCTGCAAGATCTTATTATGGCATATCCAGAGCTGCCCTTTTTCCACAAATTAATGCCATTAATTTAGTTGATAAAGAAAAATCATCAGCCTCTAATTATCGCACAGAGACAAGTTTTGCCTCGCAATTAGCTATAACATCTTTTGAAATCGATTTTTTTGGCAAATTAAGGAATCTTAAAAAATCTGCCTTGCAAGATTTCTTTTCTACACAACAAGCCCGTGACGCTGTACAAATATCACTAATTGCCGAAGTTGCTAATGCTTACTTACAATTCCTGCTAAATCATCAAAATATGATGATCGCCCTAGAAATTGCCAACGCCAGCGAACAACAATTCCAAATCACCAAAATGCGTTATGAAAGCGGAATTGACGCTAAGGCTATTTACTTATCGCAAAAAACTCAACTCAATCAAGCTAAGCTAAATCTTGCAAGCGCCCAAAATCAGGTTAGTCAAAGCAAGAATATTTTGCGGGTTTTGGTTGGCAATTACGACAAAAATATATTCGATAATCTTAAACAAATTCAAGAAATTGATGACATAATAATTGCTTACGATCTACTCAGATTTATGCCGTCAACCAAGCTCTTAAATCGTCCCGATATTCAACAAGCTGAATTTAATCTTAAAGCTGCCAATGCCAATATTGGAGCTGCTAGAGGAGCTTTTTTTCCATCAATCATGCTCACTGGAAGCGCTGGTTATAGCTCAGATAAATTAAACAACCTATTTTCCCCTCACTCAGTTTGGAGATATACACCGCAAATTAATTTGCCAATCTTTAGTGGCCTCGCCAATTGGTCAAACCTAAAATTATCTCATATCAGAAAAAAGATTGAAATCGTAAAATATGAGCAAGCAATTGAAAATGCCTTTAAAGAGTTATTGGATCAATTAGCTATCAAGAAGGCTACTACAGAAAGACTATCTCTATCGCAAGAAATATTAGAGCTACAGCAAGAAATATATAATATCACGCTAGCGCGTTATGATTTAGGTAATGAAACCAAGTTCAATATGCTTCAACAAAAAATTATTAAACTTCAAAGCCAGCAACAATATATAACCTCCAAAACATCACATCTTTCAAACTTGGTTAATTTATACAAAACTTTAGGTGGCGGTATTGAATCCTACAAAAAGCAAGATATTTAAACCATCAAACAATCTGGCTTTGCAATTTCTGAATAAATTCAGTTAAAGACAATTCATACTGATCGCTTTTTCCCAACTCTCTTACTGACACCCCTTCATTTTCCACCTCTTTTTTTCCAATAGCTAAAATATATGGCACTTTTTGCAAAGAGTGTTCGCGAATTTTGTAAGAAATTTTCTGCGAGTCTAAATCAATCTTAACGCGAAATCCCTCATCTTTTAACCTATTATAAACTTCATTAGCGTAAGCATCATAACTATTAGTAATGGTCGCTACTACAATTTGAGTTGGAGCCAGCCATAAAGGAAATTTTCCACCATAATTCTCAATCAAAATACCAATGAATCTTTCAAAGCTTCCCAAAATTGCTCTATGCAACATTACTGGGCGTTTTTTACTACCATCTTTAGCAATATAATTTGCATCAAGCCTTTCTGGTAAAATAAAATCAACTTGTAGCGTGCCGCATTGCCACTCTCTTTTTAAGGCGTCAATTAAAGTAAATTCTAATTTTGGACCATAAAAAGCGCCCTCACCTGGATTTACTTCATATTCTAAACCTGCCACTTTTATAGCTTCTTCCAAAGCTTTTTCTGACTTATCCCATACCGCGTCAGAGCCAGATCTAACTTCTGGACGAGTTGAAAATTTAACCTTCACATCTTCAAAACCAAAATCCTTATAAACCTCTTTTAGAAGTTCACAAAATTTTATGGTTTCATCATTAATTTGCTCTTCCTCGCAAAAAATATGAGCATCATCTTGCGTAAAAGATCTAACTCGCATAATTCCATGCAGTGACCCCGAAGGCTCATTGCGATGACACGAGCCAAATTCTGCCATACGTAATGGTAATTGGCGATAGGATTTTAGTTCTTGATTAAAAATCTGCACATGGCATGGGCAATTCATTGGTTTGACAGCCAGCGTTCTGTGTTCACTTTGTGCAATAAACATATTTTCACGAAACTTGTCCCAATGTCCCGACTTTTCCCACAAAACTCGATCGACTAATTGCGGCGTTTTTACCTCAATATAATCATTTTTTTCTAATTTTTTACGCAAATATTTCTCAATTTCACGAAATATAATCCAACCATTATTATGCCAAAAAACAGAACCCGTAGCTTCTTCTTGGATGTGAAATAATCCAAGTTGTTTGCCTAATTTGCGATGATCTCTTTTTTCAGCTTCCTCTATCATATGCAAATGGTCTTCCAAAGATTCTTTGCTTTCCCAAGCAGTGCCATAAATACGCTGTAACATTTCATTTTTTGAATCGCCGCGCCAATAAGCTCCCGCTACTTTCATCAATTTAAAATGCTTAATGTGGCTAGTTGAAGGCGCATGAGGCCCGCGGCACAAATCAATAAAATCTCCTTGACGATAAAGTGAGATATCCTCGCCTTGAGGAATGTCAGCAATAATTTGCGCCTTATATTTTTCACCAATTTTATCAAAAAACTCTACAGCTTCATCTCTTGGTAAAATTTCACGCACAAATTCATGATTTGCCCTTGATATCTGTCGCATTTTATCCTCAATTTTAAGCAAATCATTAGGTGTAAATGGATCTTTTCGCGCAAAATCATAATAAAAACCATTTTCAATAGCGGGGCCAATTGTAACTTGCGTATCTGGATATAATTCTTTAACAGCCTGCGCCATAATGTGCGCCGCATCATGGCGGATTATTTCTAAAGCATCTTGACTAGACTTTGGCGTGATGATTTCAATCTTGCCATCATTACTAATTTTATGACTTAAATCATATAAATTATCATCAATCTTGATAGCTAGCGCTACTTTTGATAGCGAAATAGCAATTGATTTTGCCACCTCAAAGCCAGTTATACCAGATTCAAACTGCTTAATGGAATTATCAGGAAATGTTAAATTGATCATTTCTGTTATTACTACTTAATTTTAATAAATTTTATAAAAAGTTAGGAGTTGACTGTAATTTTTGTCAAATAATAATCACCCTTCTTGATCTTTTAAAGACTAGGTTGTTTTTTGCTACACAAAACAGCATAATCAAAAAAAATTCAACCAGAACTTTAGTTATGGGGCTATAGCGCAGTTGGTAGCGCGCTTGCATGGCATGCAAGAGGTCACGAGTTCGACTCTCGTTAGCTCCACCAATCTTTATCTACAAACCACTTCTCTACGAAAATTTTAGCATTTTTTATTTAGGGCTGAAAGCCCAGTATTGGCAGGGTCTTGGCGATTTCGTTAATCCCCTACAATGGGTGACGATATAAATATTTTTCTCTAAAAATCTCTAATAATCCGATATTTTTCTCTCTCTTTCTCCAAGCAAGAGGTGACGTAGAATTTGTCACCTCTTCGGATTTTACTGGCTTCATGTGATTTGGTTCGTGATTTGTTTTTTGGTACTCCAAATGGGTTTTTGGTGATTTTCACGAACTTTTGACTCTTCTGCAACGCCATATCTATCTTGAAAGTTAAGTGCTAATTGACTTGATAGACAAGTCTTTCCAAGCTAATATACATGTATCTTAAAGGAAGTTTTTAAGGTAAATATTAATCAAAGAATTAGCTTATGAATAATCTTCAAATCATGCCAGTTTTTAACAAAATTTTATCCGAATCTGGTCCAGAATTTTCTGAGGATCTTTATAAAATATTGAAAGCAGAGCAAAGCAAAAATAACAATCAACCTTGGTTAAAAGATTTAATTTTATTAACCGATGCAATTAACGCCGAAAATAAATCAAAATAAAACGAATAAGCACTTGATTTGAAGCTTCTCATTATTCACAAGAATCTACCTGTTTTCTTTTCTTTACAATGCTGTTGTTTTGTTATGCAAAGCCTCTATAACTTTTTGCGAAACATGCCACATCATAACAGGGGGAACTGCGTTACCCAAAGCTTTATAATTTGCAGACCTAGATGGAACTAAATTAAAATCATCAGGAAATGATTGTATTCTAGCCACCTCTCGTGGCGTAAACATCCTGTACCTATCATTTATTTTTAATACTGGATCAGTGCTGTTTAAACTAACTTTTGCTAAGTGGGCACCTACAGTATTACAAGGCATATTAATGTTTTGGTCTCGCCCTTTATTCATTGATTTTGCATGCTTCGTTTTTTCCATTCCTTCAACAGCTCTTTGGCTAAAATAAAATTTTTCATCTATTGTTTTTTCATTTTCAATAACTTCGGACAAAACCCTTGGTTTATCTAATGTAGTTGCTTCAGGAAATGAAAATGCGTCAAAACTTTTTTTATCTTTGAATCCTACAATAAAAACTCTTTCTCTTTTTTGAGGAACACCAAAATGAGATGAATTTAATAATTGAAATTTGACATAGTATCCAACCTTTCTAAATTCAGATAGAATTAATTCAAAAGCTTCTCCTTTATTAGCTGATAAAATCCCCTTTACATTTTCCGCAATAAAAACCCTTGGTTGTTTTTCTCTTAAAATTCTACACATTTCAAAAAATAACTTTCCTCTTTCGTCGTTGTAACCGAGACGCTTTGGGTTTTGCGCAATAATTGAGAATGACTGACAAGGAAATCCTCCAACCATAATATCATGTTTTGGTATGTCTTTTAGTGACAATTCTACAATATCCTTAACCTCACACTTATGTGAGAAATTTAGATTATATATATCTACTATTTTGCTGTCATGGTCAATTGCTTTAAGAATATTAACGGGAAGTTTATCATATTTTTTTCTTAAAAAACTAAATCCACCTGTGAGACCCAAGTCCATTCCGCCGCATCCTGAAAACAATGAAACTACACTAAATTTTTTCATACCAACAACTCCTTCCATTCTCCAGATTTATCATTGTACTTTATATCAGCTCCATTTCTAGGTAGCATTTGTAATAAATCAGTTTTATAGGCACCAACAGGGTTACGAATAACAAATAAACTGATGTTGTTAGTTGATAACATTAACCTGTAGATAAAATACATATCTTTATACGATTCAGCCGAATTCCATTCATTGGGTGTCATATGAAAACTTTGAGAACTTAGCTTTCCTCGACTAATTGTTGTTTTAACTTCTATATGTATATTACTGAAGTCATTATCCATACCTAAAAATGATTTTATATCAAATCCCATACCGAATGTTTCTGGTATTTTTTTGATTAAATGTATTAGATCGTTTCTACTAAGAGATTTCATTCTATTTTTTTCATGCTCTAAAATTATAGCCTCACCAACATCACCTATTTCTTTGGTTTTAATGCCATTCTTAGATTCCTGATTGGAACGAACCTTATTTAAGAAATCATATATAAAAGATGTCTTTTCATCTAATTCTTTTTTGTTATCTTCATCAGATAAAATGCTAAAAATATCAGCCTTAAATATAGTACTATTTAGATTTGCATTGATATAGTTAAACCATTCCGATTGATTTTCCGTGATGTCCGCAATAGTTATGTCATTTTTGTTGTATAGATTTTCATATGGAGGGAAAAAGCTATTTTGATCAATAAAAGACCTGAGAACTTCAAGGTGATGCATATTTGGATAGAATTTCCAGTCTGGTCTAAGTCTGACTAAATCAGCTAATTCCATATAATCTAAAATATCACCAGCATATCTAGTTATATCACCAGCACCATCATATTCAAGACCACTATCTCTATTGTGAATGATTAATTTAACCGTATCTATAGCTGGTCTATTATCTTTAGTAACTGCTAAATCATTAAAAATACAATGTGTGGCCTCAGCTTTTGTTAGGCCGAATTTATTACCATTAACATAGTCTCTGCCGACCAGCAAAACATCCAATAAGTATCTCGTTGGATGAAATTTAATACCAGATTTAATTAAATTTAGTGTTTCTTGAGGCTTTAAATGCCCACCTGGATACTGAAAATAGTAAAGAAAATATCTAAAAAACTCAATTAGATCCTGCTTTTCAGATAAAATTCTGGCAATTTCACTTGGGCGACTCACCTTATTAGTATCATACTGTATAAGACCGAATAGTGCTGATATTTCTGTGCGCCAGTTATTTATGGTTTTATCTTTTTTTGAATAATTTCCAGGATAAAGCTTAATAGCTAGGTTAAGTTTGTCTTTAAATTCATTAGATTTTAGTGACCCTAAACTAGAAACCTCATTTGCCATATAAAGCAATACGCTTTCAACATCATTCTTGAATCTAGGTCTGACATGATGCAATCTGTAGTAACGATTATTTGGTGTTTTATACTGCATAGCTATCCTCAATTATTTGTTTAGCTAGATTAAAGCCAAGTATAGGGGGAACTGCATTTCCTACTTGACGGTATTGACTGGTTTTAGAGCCAAAAAAAATAAAGTTATCGGGAAATGATTGCAATCTTGCGGACTCACGAACCGTAGGCACTCTATTAAATTTATAATGAAAATGGTGTCTGTGACCAGTATCAATAGTATTGCTTGGTTTATTACTGCTATACCTAGTCCAAGCGATATTCACTTTTCGAGTACCTTGGTATTCCATGGGTAGGTCTTTGTAGTTACCGCCATCAGGAACTAAGGAAATAATCTTTTTCGTTTTTTCAGTATGATCTGTAATTTGATGATTCCAAATTCCTGCCGAATTATTTCTCATTATTGTTTGATAATCAGAGTGTGGGTTAATTGTGTAGCTTTCTCCATCAATCACTTCATCTTCAGGGAGGTCAGATATTGCGCTTGAACATGAGACTGGTGATTCTTTTTTAATTTCTTCATTAATATACATAAATTTTCCTAAAGAGCCAATAAAAATAACTCGCCTTCTATTCTGAGGAACTCCATAATCTGCAGCATTAATAATTTTGTAAGTAATGTTATACCCCAAAGCAGAAAGATCTTTTATGATTTTATCTTTAATTTTTCCATTGTCCATCGACACTAAATTTGGGACATTCTCCATTAAGAAATATTTTGGCTTTAATTGCTTTAATGTTGCAATATAAGCGGTATATAAATCATTTCTCTTATCTTTAGGATCTCTCTTTCCAGAAATTGAAAAACCCTGACACGGAGGGCCTCCAATTAATATGTCTACCCCAATATACTCATTTATACCTAAAATGGGCTTAGATAAATCGCAGTATATTCCTTTTGCATTTCTATGGTTATGTGTGAATGTTTTTAAAGAATCTTGGCAAGAGTCAAATCCAGCAATAATTTCAATTCCAGCTTTCTCAAAACCGAACGACAAACCTCCTGCTCCACAAAATAAATCTATAGCTGTAAGTTTTTTTTCTTTATTTAATGCAGCTGATCTCCCTTTGTTTGTCATATTTTATGTTTTTTTATAATCCATTGTTCAGTTTCGGCCTTACAAAACTACCAAGGATAATCAACCTTAAAGCCAAGTATTTTGCTATTTGATGCAAAAGCTATAGGTTGTTTTTTTGTAACTTTTAATACAAAGCCAAGTCTTTAACTGTCATCACGTCTCTTTCCATGGGTAGTATCTAGTTTTAGAAAATTAACAAAAATTCAGTGAAATTTTATTAGCCTTATATTATAAATGAAATCAAAGGAACACAAGATGAAATAAAGATAATTTTAGAAGTTGTTGTAATTTTTTAAATTCAAATCAAATAAGCTCATAAATGCAAAAATCTGCAGATAATCAATATTTATTCTCACCCTCTGATTTAACTGCTTTTCTTTCCTGTCATCATGCTAGCTTTCTAGATGTTAAAAACTTAAGTGATAATTTGGATAAAAAAGAGCAAGATAATACCAGTAAACTACTACAAGAAAAAGGAATTGAGCATGAAAAAGCTTTTTTACAAAAATTAAAAGATGAAGGAAAGTCAGTTTGTGAAATTGATCCAAGCTTAGATATTAATGACCGAATTTCTAAAACTATTGATGCAATAAAGTCAGGTTGTGATGTTGTTTATCAGGCGGTTCTAAAAAATGATAATTGGCAAGGCTTTGCTGATTTTTTGATAAAATGTGACAAGCCATCAAATCTTGGCGACTACTCTTATGAAGTTTTAGATACTAAACTTGGCAAGAAATGTGAGGCAAAATATATTATTCAACTTTGCGTTTATTCTGATTTATTAGCTAAAATAACTGACAATATCCCTGAAAACATCCATCTATATTTGGGAGACAAAAAACAATATAGCTTTAAATTATTTGAATTTTTTGCCTATTTTAAAAAATGCCAAAATCGCTTTGAAGATTACATTAATAACCTAAATACCAACTCATACCCAAAGCCTTGCAGCAGTTGTAAACTATGTTCTTGGCAGGATCATTGTAATAAAATTTGGCAGCAAGATAACCATTTAAGCCTAATAGCTAATATCAATAATGCTCAAATTGAGAAATTAGAAAAAGCAGGAATTGAAAAAATTGAAGATTTAGCTAATTTTGAAGGTAATAAAATTCCTGATTTAAACCCTGAAATACTAACTCGCTTAAAATCACAAGCAATTCTACAAAATCATCAAAGAAAAACTAGTGAGAATAAGTTTGAAATAATTAGCCACTCTGTTGGTAAAGGCTTTGATCGTCTACCCAGTTTAAATGAAGGTGATTTATTTTTTGATATGGAAGGAGATCCACTTTACGATGGTGGTTTAGAATATCTTTTTGGTGTTTATTACTTTGAAAACAGTAAGTCTATATTTAAAACCTTCTGGGGTCATAATTTAAAAGAAGAAAGACAGGCTTTTAAAGGTTTTATGGATTTTATTCACGATCATTTAACCAAATTCCCGTCCGCTTATATTTATCACTATAACCACTATGAAACAACAGCTCTAAAGAGACTATCTTGTAAATTTGGCCTTTATGAAGAAAGGCTTGATAATCTACTTCGAGCAGAAAAATTTATTGATCTTTATTTGGTGGTAAAAGAAGCGATTAGAACCAGTGAAGAAGGTTATTCAATAAAAAACCTTGAAACCTTTTATATGAAAAAAAGACAGGGTGAAGTTGCAACTGCCGCTGAGAGTATTGTTGTTTATAATAATTGGCAAAAAACTGGTGATGATAATCTATTGCAAGAAATTGAAGATTATAATGAAATTGATTGCATCTCAACCAAACTTCTAAGGGATTGGCTTTTAAAATTAAGACCAGAATCCGCTAATTGGTTTGAGTCAGAAAAAGAGAAGGAAGAATTAAGTCTAGTTAGAAAAGATTGGGAAGTTGAATATGAAAATTATCAAAATTTACTTGGCATTGACCCTGATAATTTTGATGAAAATGTCAATTTGCTTAATGTTCAAATTGCTAATCTATTAGAGTTTCACAATCGAGAAAATAAGCCAGTTTGGTGGGCAATGTTTGAAAGGCAAAATAAAACAGATGATGAATTATTGGATGACAATGAGGCGATTGCAGGACTAACCAAATTTGGCGATCCAGTCCCTGAAAAAAGATCTCTGATTTATTCTTATAATTTTCCACCACAAGAATTTAAACTAAAGGCAGGAAGTAATGTTAAAAATTGTCATAATATAGATGAGAAAGTTGGCACAATATTTGAAGTCGATGAAGAAAATTTGATCTTAAAGATTAAAACTACAAATAAAAACCTATCTGATAATCTGTCAATATCATCTGGTGGCCCAATTGATAATAAAGTTATGAGAAAGGCTCTTTATAAAGTGGCGGATAAATATCTAAATCAAAAAGAAGAGAAGAATGTTGCCTTTGAAATTCTATCAAGGGCATTGCCAAGATTTTATCAAAAAGAATCAGGTGAAGAGGTGGTTGATAAAAACAAAAATATTATTGATGAATCACTAAAGACAATTAGTGATCTCGATAATAGCTGTCTATTCATTCAAGGCCCTCCAGGAGCAGGGAAAACTTATACAACAAGCCATATTATCGGTAGATTACTAAAATCAGGTAAAAGGATTGGTATTTCCTCAAATTCTCACAAAGCAATTGATAATTTACTTGCTAAGATAGAGGAAGTTGCTGTACAAGAAAATATTAACTTTAACGGAGTTAAAAAAGATGCCAGCGATGATGCTTTTGAAGGAGAGTTCATTAAGAAATATAAGGGCAAAAATAGTGATATAGATTTTGCAAATAATAGCTTATTTGCAGGTACTGCATGGCTTTTTAGTGATGAAGCTTTAGATGATCAGCTTGATTATTTATTCATAGATGAGGCGGGACAAGTTGCTTTGGCAAATATTGTAGCCATGTCAAATAGCACTAAAAATATTATTTTAGTTGGTGATCAGATGCAATTAGGTCAACCAATTCAAGGAACTCATCCAGGTGAAGCAGGAAAGTCAATTTTAGAGTTTTTATTGCAAGACGAGACAACTATTGCCAACAATAGAGGGATATTTCTTGGCAAAACTTATAGAATGAGACCGGAGATTTGTGATTTTATTTCTAAAAGTTTTTATGATGGAAGGTTAAAATCTGATGATAGCGCCGCTTTAAGAAAATTAGAATTACAAAATAGCGATTTACCAAATCAAGGAATTCACATAATTCATGCTGACCACCAAAACTGCTCACAAAAAAGCATTGAGGAAGGCAAGATTATCAAAAACAAATATCAAGAATTGTTGGGTCAGGAGTTTACTGATAAAGATGGCTTAAAAAGAGCAATTACAATAGATGATATATTGGTTGTTAGCCCATATAATGTACAGGTAAATTACCTAACTTCTATTTTACCTAAAGATGCAAAAGTTGGCACTGTTGATAAATTCCAAGGCCAAGAATCACCAATTGTCATGCTTTCTTTTGCAACTTCTTCTTACGAAGATTTGCCAAGAAATATTGAGTTTTTGTATAGTAAGAATCGTCTAAATGTAGCGATTTCAAGAGCGCAGTGCTTGTCTGTAATTATAATGAATCCAGATTTAATAGAAGCTAATCCAAAGAGCATTAAGCAAATGGAATTATTGAATGGGTTTTGTAATTTAGTTAATAATTGATAATATCTAGCCAAGAAATCTAAAACCCAAAAACCTCTCTCTGTTCTTCCCATAAGTCAGGAACGGCTTTTCTGGTAAAATCCCTTAATGTTAAATTTTCTGGTTGTTTGCCATCTAAAATTAACTTAATGATATCAGGAGCAACATGATTAAGTCTGAATATTTTTCCAACATATGATTTCTCAAGATTTTCTACTTCAGCTATTTCATTTAAACTACTAACTTCACCACTCTTGATCATCTCCTGCCATTTATAAGCATTAGCAAAAGCATTAACCAATTTTTCATTATAATTCTGAGGATTCTCAATCCCCTGATATTCTTTTGCGTTCTCTGGCAAAATAGCAGTAACATAGCCTTTTCTTTTTCTAATTTTTATCGGAATTGAAATGCTCAAAGTATCATCATCAATTTGCATTATTTTTATATTTTCCATTTTCTTTTTTTTTAATTAATTGGCATTGATTTCAGAAGCTAAAGAACTAAGGCCACTTTTAAAAATCCTTAAATCAACTTTATTTTCTGTAATAATAATTTGCTTAATTAGCAGGCTAATAATCCTAATCTGCTCAACTGGGAATAACTCATCCCACAAAGCCTCAATATTCTTAAAATAATTTATTATCTCCGCTTCTGATATTTCTTTGGATGCTGCACCCATAGTGTGAACTAAAATTTCTGGCTTTTTAAGAAGCTGCAATATTTGATTTTTAACTAAATTCTCTACTTCATTTGCAGAAATTGAACCAACCTTGCAATCATCTTCAGCACTTCTAATTTTCCGACTACAGACATAATAGCGATATCTTTTAGATTTCTTGATGGTATATGTCGGCGACATCAAGCAGCCACAAACTCCACAATTAACTAACCCTTTTAAAAGTGGTGGAGTTGTCATTCTTGAATCTGGCAAAACAATCTTTTCTCGTGATTTTTTCTTAAAAATATCCTGAACTTCATCATAAATTTTATCTTCAACAATAGATTCATGTTGACCATCATATATATTGCCCTTATGGACAGTTTTTCCAATATAAAGCGGATTCTTTAAAATCCTCTCAATAGAATTTTTATTAAATTTCTGGCCTTTATGAATTTTGCCTTTTTTTGAAACCCATTGTTTAGTGGTAAGTCCCATTTGATTAACATCACGAACAACCTGTGTAATTGAGTTGGTTTTTAAGTAATGCTTATAAATTAGCTTAATAGTTAAAGCCTCACTCTCATTAATAATCAATTTCCTGTCACCTAAATCAAAACCAAGAGGAATTTGACCTCCCATCCAAATCCCTTTCTTTTTTGAAGATTCAAATTTATCTCTAATTCTCTCACCCGTAAGCTCTCTTTCATATTGAGCAAATGACAGTAACACATTAAGCATCAACTTACCCATTGAGTTATTGGTATTGAAGCTTTGAGTAACTGAAACAAATCCACAATTTTGCGAATCAAATATTTGCACGATCTGGCTAAAATCTAAAAGTGATCTGGTTAATCGATCAATTTTATAAACCACAACACAATCAATTTTACCCTCTTTAATATCGGTAAATAATCTTTGTAAAGCTGGCCGATCAAGATTACCTCCAGAATATCCGCCATCATCATAATACTGAGGTAAAGCAACCCATCCTTGACCAGCTTGTGAAGCTATGTAATTTTCTGCTGATAGCCTTTGGGCATCAAGTGAATTAAACTCCTGATCAAGACCTTCTTCATGAGATTTTCTGGTATAGATGGCACATCTTATTTTTTTATTTGGTACTGGTTCATTTATCATTAATTAACCTCCTGCTTTAAATTAAAAAACTTTGGCCCATTCCATTTTGTTCCAGTAATTTTATTTGCTACCGCCGAGAGGCTTTTGAATTTTTGACCACCATACTCGAAACCATCTTTTAAAATTTCCACCTCATAAATAACTCCGTTCCACCTTCTGTGAATTTTGGTACCAATCATTAAGTTGTTGTATTTTTTAGCACCTTTTTTGCGTGAGATCTTTTCTAATTTATCCTTAACTTCATCACTTAAAGCTCCAATAGATAATTCTTGTATCCTGTAGGCAATTTTAGCTCTTAGATTCAGTTGGCTTGCATTATATGGCATAGGGCCATCAAAAAGAGATCGATAAAGGCTTCTCATTTCCTGGGATGTTTTATTTTGTAAATCAATAATTTGACGAGTAATGCTTCGAGCCATATTCTATCTTGGTTTAGAGTTAATATCTACACCATGAACGCTTCCAAGCTCCTTAGAGTCAAGTTGATTCAGGTGATTATTTTGATCTTCCCGAGATTTTAGACGAATGATGCTTTTTGCTAAAATATGACCAATTTCTGATAGCCTTTCATGCGAAGTTTTATTGTTAATTTCTGAATTATTTTGTAATTTCATTTGGATAAGCGTTTTATTCTTCAAAATTATTCTTAAAATACTGCATGAAGAATAAGCAAAGCACAATGACACTTGATCGCTTAGTTTTACTTATGTTTACTAATTGGAAAAAAGATGATGCGAATATGAATATTTTTATAACTTCATTTTATTCAAAAGAAGCAGCTTCTCATTTAGATGATTTGAGGTTGAATAAGATGATTCTTGAAACAGCTCAGCTTTTATCATCTGCTTATCGTCATTTATTTGGTGATGATGAGCTGCTTTATAAAGAT
>DDCV01000117.1 GCA_002335845.1 Rickettsiales bacterium UBA1997
TATTAAAAATTTTTAAGGAGATTTCTACTAAAAAAGACGAAGAAGGTATCAAAATATTTTTCTTTTAAAAACAAGGTTTTCACCCAGTGAAGAAATTACAATATTTTAAAAGTTGGGGCAATGCCTAGCGGGATAGATAAATTGGTGGCGCCATGACCTATATTTCTTATTTCAAAGGCTGGAATTTTTATTTGAGAAATGAATTCATTAATTATTTGATTGAGATGATATTGGTTATTGCGATCAGCTTTTTCAGTAAAATCTCCTATGAAAATGGCGCGACAATTATTAAAAATATTGGCATTTTTGAGGTGATTTAGCATGCGATCAATTTTGTAAGCTTCTTCATCCACATCTTCAATTAGCATAGCATATTCACCATTATTATTAATTTGCCATTTTGTGCCAATTGAAGTTTGAATCAAAGATAAATTTCCGCCCAATAATTTTGGTAAATTCACTATTTTTAAAGCTGGGTTTAGAGGTCTAACTTCATATGACAAAATCTTTATCTTGCCAAATAAAATATCTTTAAAAAGTTGGATAGATTTATTATTTATCCGGCCATTGGCAATATCTTTTAGAACGGGGCAATGCAGCGTTGAAAATTTAAAACAATTATTAAATGCCAGATGCAAACTAGTGATATCGCTAAAGCCGCATAAAAGCTTAAATTTTTGTGGTTTTTTGCCTTCTAATAGATCATTCAAAATACGCGCTGCCCCGTATCCTCCTCTATTTGCAGCAATGACTTTGGAATTGTCGCAGCTAAAAGTTTTTTGTAGCTCGCTTAACCTTTCTTCGTCGGAATTAGCCAAAAAAGCTTCATGATTTGGTGTTTTACAAGGAAAAATCTGCGGTCTTAACCCCCAATCTGTTAATAAATCTTTAATGCTAGCTATTTCACCGGGTTTCAAAGCAAAAGATGGTGAAATTAAACTAATATCATCACCTTTGATTAATTTTGGCCAATAATCTGGTATTTCAAAACTTAATTGCATGCTTGGATAAATTTTTTAAATATCTCAAAATCCGGATTAAAATCTGTGATTTGCTCTTGTTTGTAGCAAGCAAAATCAGGATGCCACTGCACACCAATAGCAAATTTTTTATCTTTAACCTCAATAGCCTCAATGCAGCCATCACTAGCTTTGGCACTAATATTAACTTTATCACTAACCTCAACAATCGCTTCATTGTGATCGGAATTAACGCTGATTATGTTTTTACCTACAATATTATGCAGCAAGCTATTTGACTCAATAATAATATCATGATTTTTTGTGTAGCCAAAATGCTGCAGAGGAGTTTTTAAATATTTATGAATATTGCCAGTTAATTTACATCCTAAAATCCCACCCAGAACTTGCATGCCAGCACAAATTCCAAAAAATGGCATATCTTGTTTCAAGGCTTCTTTGATCAAAGCTTCTTCAAAAATAAATCGCGGCGATTTTTGATAAGGGCTAGTGTCTAAATCATTATGATACCAACTATTGGGAGTTTTGTAAAAACCACCAGGTACAATAAGTCCGTCTATTTTATCTAAATATTCTTTAACTTCATCAGGATTGCAATATGGTATCAACCATGGAGTGCCTCCAGCCAATCTTGTTGCTTTAACATAGTGAGTTCTTAGGGCAAAATATTCATAGTTAGAAAACCCGCCTTTCTCATGCCAGTCTAAAACTATTCCTATTATTGGTTTTTTCATGATAAATTATTTTATGAACTGGTTAATGTTACAATCATCAAAATTAATACTAATTCCCAACTTTAGAAGTGCTAGCTTCAGATAAAAAAGATGACGCATTATTGTGCTTCTAAAGATGAACTTTGGTATTACTTCCTTACGGCAAAATCACTGCTAACAATGTATTTATAGATCGTTAACTGCTCCAGACCCACTGGACCACGGGCATGAAGTTTGCCAGTTGAAATACCAACTTCGCCACCAAGACCAAACTCGCCACCATCAGCAAATTGTGTAGAAGCGTTATGCATTACGATTGCTGAGTCAATTTCTTGTAGAAATTGCCAAGCGGCTTGCTTGTCTTCGCAAATTATACTTTCAGTGTGATTTGACGAATTTTGATTAATATGCCAAATAGCTTCATCAATATCTTTGACTATTTTTAGTGAGACAATTTTATCAAGATATTCTGTAGAAAAATCTTTTTTATTGGCTTTTTTTATTCTTTTATCAATTTTGCAGGATTTTTTATCGCCTCTTATTTCGCAACTAACTGCCGATAAATCATCGCAAATAAGTGGTAAAATATCCTTAGCAATTTCTTCATCCACAACAATTGATTCACAAGCGCCGCAAATTCCAACTCGGCGCATTTTAGCATTAAAAATAATTTTACGCGCTTTTTGCAAGTCGCAAGATTGATGAACATAGCTATGACAATTGCCGTCAAGATGCTTGAATAAAGGTATTTTACTTTTGCTTGCAATAGCTTTAATCAAAGATTTTCCGCCACGAGGAATTACCACATCGATATAATTCGACATTTTGAGCAGCTGATCAACATAGTTGCGATTAATATTGCTTATCAATGTAACGCAATTTTCATCAAAACCGCAATCTCTAAGGGCTTGGCGATAAATATTGGCAATTATATTTGACGAGTTTATAGAGTCGGAACCGCAGCGCAAAATTGTTACATTGCCAGATTTTAAAGCGAGCGCAGCAATATCTGAGGTAACATTCGGCCTTGATTCATAAATCGCCAATAAAACTCCAATTGGCGTCGTTATTCTTTTTATATTTAGGCCATTATTTCTTGTTGTATCATAAAGAATTTTTCCAACAGGATCAGCCATTTTTGCTATTTCCCTAACTGCACTTATAATGCCATTGATTCTGTCTTCATCAAGTCTAAGGCGATCAATTTTTGCTTCTGATAAATTATTTTTTTGCGCAGCCAATAAATCTTTTTTATTGGCGTGGATAATATTTTCGGTATTTTTTGTGAGTAACTCAACAACCTTATTTAATATATTATTTTTTGATAAAGTATTAAGATTAGATAATTTGTAACTTGCCTTTTTGCTATTTTGACAAATTTTCTCTATTTCTTGCTTAATTAGGTTCATTTTTTAAAATAAAAATCTATATTATTTAGAGGTATAATTTGTTGTTATAATGTTAACTAGTTATTGGTTAATAGCTAAACACTGTTAGCTAATACCATTTCCATAAATTAAATACTCATTTACTATATCTTTGTTATTTTTATTTTTCAATTTTAAATCTTGAAATATCTGGATATTACGGCGATTTAAAATTAAATCTAAAAATAAAAATATTTTGTAAATGAGTATTTAATTTATGGAATTGGTATAATTAATAATAAAATCACAATTCAAGTCTAATTACATCGAATTTATGATATCAAACATAACTTTAACAATATCCAAATTCTTAGCAGCAATTGGTCGATTTACTCTATCTAACATAGAAAAGCTAGGTGTCATTAGTATTTTTATTGCTCGCGCCGTTAAGCATTGTTTTTTACCACCATTCTATCCGCGTCTAATTCTGCGACAATTTTTAAGAATAGGATATTTTTCCCTTCCCGTCGTTGGCCTAACGGCAATTTTTTCTGGAGCCGTACTAGCTTTGCAGAGCTATTCAGGGTTTTCAAGATTTAACGCCGAAAGCACAATAGCGACAGTTGTTGTGCTGTCAATCACTCGTGAATTAGGTCCCGTTCTTGCTGGACTAATGGTTGCTGGAAGAGTTGGAGCTTCAATGGCTGCAGAAATTGCAACTATGAGAGTTACTGAGCAAATTGACGCCCTTAAAACACTTTCGACCAATCCTTTTAAATACCTCGTAGCGCCAAGAATTATTGCCGCTGTTTTCTCTTTACCATTATTGGTTTTGGTTGCTGATATTATCGGAGTCATGGGCGGTTATTTAGTTAGCGTACACTCCTTAGGATTCTCGCCAGGTCCCTATATCAATAGCACTATTAAGTTTTTGGAGATAGTGGATGTCGTGTCTGGATTAGTTAAGGCAGCATTTTTTGGCTTTATAATTGCTATTATGGGTTGTTATTTTGGCTATAATTCTAACCGTGGCGCAGAGGGTGTTGGCATTGCAACAACTAATGCCGTGGTTTCATCTTCAATCATGATTTTATTATTAAATTATGTAATTACTGGTTGGTTTTTTAGTTAAAACGGAATTAGTCTAAATATATTACTCTTTATTAATTTTAAAAATTTTTTTGATGTCAAATATTGTAAATATGGGTGGTGGTTCAAATGATAATGGTAGCAAGTCAAGCTCTCTTAAGGATATTGAAATTCAGCAAGAAAAAGATAAAATAGACTGGTCGCACAAAGCCAATGTATTATGCGAAGCATTGCCTTATATGAAAAAATTTGCTGGCGAAACTTTTGTTATCAAATTTGGCGGCAGTGCTATGGGGCAAAATGAAAATCTACAAAATTTTGCTAAAAGCATTGTGTTGCTGAAGCAAGTTGGGATCAACCCAATTATAGTTCATGGCGGTGGCCCGCAAATCTGCGATATGCTAAATCGACTTGATATTAAATCATCTTTTGTTGATGGCCTAAGAATCACAGATAAAGATACTGTTGATATAGTGGAAATGGTTTTAGCGGGCTCAATCAATAAAATGATTGTCAACGAAATCAATAAAGCTGGCGGCAAAGCTATAGGAATTAGCGGCAAAGATGCCAATTTAATTCGCGCTAAAAAAATCACTCGCACCAAAAAAGATCCCGATTCTAATATTGAAAAAATTCTTAATTTAGGATATGTTGGCGAGCCTTATGCGGTTGACCCTGAAATTTTTGGAATTTTTGAAGATTCCGATTTAATTCCCGTAGTAGCGCCAATTGGAATAGGCGATAATGGCGAAACTTTTAATATAAATGCCGACACTGTAGCAGGCAGCTTAGCTTCAGCAACGCAGGCTTCAAAATTAATTATTTTATCCGACGTTGATGGCGTAATGCTACCCAATAATGAATTAGTAAGTCATTTAAATATAGCCACCGCACAAAAAATGATCAAAGATGGCATTATCGTTGGCGGCATGATTCCAAAAATAGAAACTTGTATCAAATCATTAGAAATGGGAGTCGGCTTTGCCCACATTCTCAATGGCAGCATCGACAACATATTGCTAATGGAAATATTCACCGAAAGCGGCGCCGGCACTATGATAATATAAAGAAATTGGCGCTATTATCCTAAAAACGGCTGCAGAAATCACTCTTATACTATTTCCACAAATTAAGTATCTAATTACAAAATATTTTTGCTTTTAGATTTAATTTTAAATTGCAAGACCCCTGCAAATCATCCAATTTTGATGAATTTTTAGGCATTTTTTATTTTTTAAATTTTAGCGTATCTTGATATGCGTGAATTTAAAAAATCAAAATAATACCAAGTTGCAATCTATAGCTTAGTTTTATCAAAATATTTTTTCTTTTAGATTTTATTTTTAATTGCCGACATAGCTGGCTATTTCAAAATTAAAAATAAAATAACAAAAGGAAAAAGATGAAGATAAAAATAAGCTATAGATTGCAACTTGGTATAACAACAAAATTACCAAAATTGGATGATTTGCAGGGGTATTATACCAAAATCCATCTTTAATTAAACTTTTATGCATAGATTTAATCAATTTTAACAACCTAAATGGTTGTTAAAATCATTAAATCAGTATTTTTGAATTTTAAAAGTTAT
>DDCV01000157.1 GCA_002335845.1 Rickettsiales bacterium UBA1997
GGTATGTTTAGTTAACAACGCCAGATTTTTGATATCTGTGGCGAGATTTGATTGATTTTTTGACATTGTTTTTGGGAAGATTTTTTGCTATTATTAATCTGTGCACCGTGGCGCACAGATTAATAATTTAAAATATTAAATTTGATTACAAATTTTATTTACTTTATTAATCAGAGCGCTGGTTGATATTTAGGTATTAGAAAATTTTAATAAAAACTTGACTTTTATTGATAAGGTTATTTGAATTGCCATTGATTTTTTTAAACCATTTAAAAACCCATATGAAAAAACCCACTCTTTCTTGCACAGTCTCCAGATATTTTTTATTTTTTGCAATATTGCTTGCTTTATTTGCAAATTCTTCTTGTAGCAGTTCTAAGGGCTGGGTCTATGGATCGGGTAATGTTAGGCTTGATAGATCAGCTGAGCCTAATGAGAAAATATTAGGCACAAAAACTATTAAGGTCTTGCCTTTTAGTGATAGAAGAGATCCTAGTAATAATAATTCGATTCTGTTATATTTAATACCCTTTATGCCTTTTGGTATGCAAGATTTAAATTCTCCAGAATCAGTTCCGATGCATATAAATTCAGGTTTGTGGGTTAATTATAATCCAAAAGAAGATTTTGCCAAAGCTATTGTTGATGACTTAAGATCGCTTGATTTATTTGACGATGTTGCATTTTCTTATTCAAAAAAAGGCTCGGATTATTTCATTGAGGGTGATATTATTTCAACTAAATATAGCGGCAAGATGATAACTTATGGCCTAAGTGTATACGGCCCAGCATTGTGGATTGCAGGCTTGCCAGCGAGTTATGTTGAGAATGATTTGCAAGTTAAATTGAGGTTTATTCGCACAAAAAATAAGAAGGTTATTTTTGAAAAAACATATTCGGCAAATAAGTATAAAAAGCTGGGATGGATTTATAATTTACCCAATGACTTCAATTATGCAGATATGTTAAAAGAAGTTAACGAACAATTTCTTAACGACATGCTGAAGTCTTTAAAAAAAGATTAGATCACAATAAAGACAAGTCTTGCCATAAAATCATTATCATAAATTAACCTAAAAACCCATGAAAAACAAAACAATCATCATCGCTATTGCTACTCTATTGATTACTTTCTTAGCTACCTATTATATCTTATCTCATCAATCTCTAACAAAAGATACTGATGTCGTTGCTAGATATGAAGGCGGGGTTGTTACTTTGAATCAGGCTCAAACTGAACTAAGCAAGCTATCATTGCAAAATTCAGATTTAAAAGGAATAGCTTTTGGAAGCTTAAATAATGATCAAAAAGAAATTATTATTAAAGAAATAGTTTTAAAGGAAATCGCCTACAATAGAGCTAAAAAAGAAAGGCTGAATGAGCAAAAAGACTATGAACAGGCTCTTAAATTATTTGAAACTGAACTTTTAAAACAAAAGCTATTTGTTAAAATTGCTGAAGATGCGTCAAGGGAAGAAAATCTTCAAACACATTATGATGAATTGGTTAAGAATCTAAAAAATAAGCAAGATATCAAAATCAGCTATATTGCTCTTAAAACAGAATCGAGCGCTAACTCACTTTATAAAATATTAGCTAGATATCCAAATTCATTTGCTAAGCAAGCCAAGTTAAAATCAATTGATAAGGAAACTGCTAAAAATGGCGGTGATCTTGATTTTATTATTGAAGATGCTTTGCCAAAAGAAATTGTTGATAATGTCAAGCAATTGAAAAAAGGTGAAATATCGCAGCCCTTTAAATTGGCTGATAAATGGGTGATTATTAAATTAGCAGATTATCGAGCTGCTAAAATTGCTAAATTTGAAGATGTCAAGCAGGCCCTAGCTACAAGCCTCTCGCAGAAAGCTTTGCAAGATTTTATTTCTAGATCAATACAGGATGCTAATATTAGTATTGTTGTAAAGTAACAAGGTCTTAAATAATGATGAAAAAGCCATATTCGGCACTGCTATTGCTCATCTTAAGTTTTTATGTCTTTGCTGCTACTTCTTTTGCCCAATTTACTGATCAACAAAAATTAGATGCGATTGATAGGCAAAATAGGATAATTCGTCAAGAGCAAGAGGTTGAGGAGCAAGAAAAAAGACGAAGAGAATTTGATAAAATCAAAAAAGAAAGAGAGCAGCTAGAAAAGCAGAAGAAACAGTCGAATAAAAAATTAGAAAAAGGCCAAAAATCATCCCATTGTTTTCCAATTAAGGAGATAGAATTAATTAACGCAAATTCACTTTCAAAAAAACAGAAGAAAAAAATTACATCACCTTTTTTAGCTAAATGTTTTGATGGATCTATTCTTGGCAATTTAGTGCAAAAAACTAATACTATGTATAGCCTCTTAGGCTTGACAACCACTCAAGTTACAGTGCCAAAACAAAATATAGTTAGTGGCAATTTAAAGCTAGAAATTACTGAAGGTAGAATTGAAGATATTATTTTGAATGATAATAAATTTAGCGATAAAATGCAGGAATTTACTGCTTTTGGAATCAAGAATGGCAAAGTGCTTGATATTAATGATATTAATCAAGGAATTTATCAAATTAATCGCTTATCTTCAAACAATGCCAAGATGAGAATTGAGCCCGGTGTTGAGACTGGCACGAGTAAAGTGATGATAAATAATGAAAATAAATTCCCGGTATCAGCTAAATTAGGCTATGATAATTTAGGCAATGAATTTACGGGGGTTAGGAGAACTAATTTTTCATCTACAATTGATAATCTATTTTTCCTAAATGATCAGATAAATCTAAGTTATAATCAAAATCTTGATGATCCGAGTAATGAAAAAGATTTAAGATCATTTTCTGGAGGTGTGTCGATTCCATTTACCTACAATACATTATCTTATAATTACTCCAGAACAAAATTTAGAGGTCAAAATGAAGGAACCAATGGCCCATTAATATTATCTGGCTACTCAAATAGCAACAGCATAGCAATTGATAGAACCCTTCTAAATAATACTGAATATAGAATATCCACAAACCTCTCATTAACCGCCTCCGAGACAGCAAGCTATCTCAATGACTCAAAAATTGAAACTAGCGAAAGGAAATTAACAACAGGAAGCCTGTCATTTGCTATTTCTAAATATTTTAAAAATGGAGCTACCTTTTATTTAAAACCGCAATATTTACAAGGATTAAAACTACTAAATGCCAAACAAGATGAACAAGGATTAAGTGCTGATATTCCAAGGGCTCAGTTTCAACTTTATAAAATTTATGCATCAATATCAAAAAGATTTCAAATTCCAAAAATAAATGCGTGGGTAACTCTATCAACTGAAATCGATAGTCAAATATCAAAAGACACTCTTTTTGGTTCTAAACAATTTTCTGTTGGTGGATATTATTCCGTTCGAGGATTTAGAGAAAATAACATTAGTGGTGATCATGGTTATCATCTACGACATAAAGTCAATTTTAATTTAGGTCAAATTTTAGCTCCTATTTTAATAAAAAAAGAAGGTGATAAAGATAATTTTATATCAAAAAATTCTTATCATCTTTACAAAGTGACCATAGAGCCATTTTATGATTATGGTTATGCAAAAACAAAATATAATGGTGATAGCGGTAGATTATCTGGAGCTGGACTTAAAACAATTTTTATTAATAAATATTTTGATGCTTCAATTACATATTCTGCTGCTTTGCAAAAATCTAATTTGATCACCTCAGAAGATAAAGAAAATAAAATGCTTTATTTTGAGTTAAGCGCCAAATATTAATATTTAGAAATTTTATCTCAAACTCCGTCCATTTACTCACCTTGGATTTGCAAATAATTTCTCCATCAAAAGCCGTCATGATTTTTTTACAAAATGACAATCCCAAACTCAATCCCCAGTAAATTTAAACTAGAAAATATTAACCAAAGCAATATCTAGGCTGTTGCATTGTTTTATTTATCTCTTCAATATTGGTTCTAAATTTGTCAATAATGGGGAGCCATTCTACATTTCTCTAACTCGTAAAAATCGGGTTAATTCTAGAAATCAATTACCCCTTCTAACCCCAGTGTTAGTGGGTTCTCAAGGCTTTTCATTTGCCCATACCAGTTGTTGAAATCCTCTCCATTTTCCTAAAAAATTGCCCTAAATTTGGCAAAATTCTCTCCAGAAATGCTCCCCAAAATTCAGACCATTAATTTTTAAATTTCATAGACTATATTTTCTTTAAATTTTTATCTATTAATTAAATTAAATTTAATAAATATAATGTCTAAAGAAATTAAAAA
>DDCV01000044.1 GCA_002335845.1 Rickettsiales bacterium UBA1997
TCCTAAAAACTAATTTGATTAAACATATCATTAAAAGCTGGAATTGGTATAAGTCTAAAAAAACGACATTACTAATAAATCTATTAATAAAACAATAAATTATATTAAAGAAAATTAAAATTTGATATATGATGTCTATCTCAAATTAAATTTTTTATAATATGATTGGAATCAACCGAAATAAAGCTGCAAATGAGGTTCCTAGATTTATTAAAAATGCTGCATTCTTAATGCAAGAAGCTGTGATTTATGAAAGGAAAGATCCAGATATTTCTTTGGCTTTATATATGAAAGCTTTGAATAATTTTACTGAAGATTGTGAGGGTAAAGCTGATTGCTGTAATCAAATAGGTAAAGTTTTATTATCAAAAAATTTGTATAAGGAAGCTATTAAATATCTAGAATATAGTTTTGAATTTAGGATAAGAAATTTGGACAATTTAGATAATTTGTCTTTATTTTCTGATATTCATAGGGATCCCGACTTAAGATCAAGGGTTAGAGAGGATTCGTTTAGATTAGCCAAGGCTTATTGTGAAAATGGCAATATTTTATCTGGCTTAGAAATGTTTCATAAGTCTTGTTGTCTTGCGGATTCAAAAGTTAATCCTGATTTTTACAGTAGATTATTTAAGGAGGTTAAAAAAGTGGAGGATAAAATCATAACCTATGGCGATAGAGATGGGCTTCAAAATATAAATAAACAACAGTTAATAGATAGAGTTAAAACTATTTTTAATATAATACAAAAGCCAGCAATAGCATTTTATCCAATCGGTACAGCTAAAAATCTTACAAACTTCTCACAACAAACTTTTAACACAAGATCATGAAAGACATTAATAATAAGTCAGAAAATCTTCCCACGATTCCTGAGGAGCCAAATAGATGCTTAATATCTAGACCTGAAATTACTAGTGATGGCAATGAAATATATTCGCTTTATCTTGGAAGAGGGGTGCGGTCATTAATTAAAGAAATAGAAGGCAATATTTACAAAACAGATCTCGCGAGAAGTTTAGAATTATTCAAATCTATTAAACCAACAACAGATAAAAAAGAGTTTTTAAACATAGTAGCAAAAATCAACAATCTAAAAATCATGGAAAGATCTATGGTAGACCCTGTAAAAGAAAAATTAGATCAAATTTTAAAAGAAGCTTCAGATGATGATGTTGAAGAGTTTTTTGCCGTAAATTTATTAGCAGGTAATTTTTTATATAAGGCAAATCGACCATTGGATGCTAAAAATTATTTTCATGATATTGTTTCGAATAGAGACAAGGCTTTTACCAAAGATGATGACCTTAATGAGTTTAGTGTTAAGAACCAAGTTATATTTCATGGAGCTTTAAAGATGATGTCAGAGATTGTAAAAAAGACTAGACCAGTTCCGGCATTAAACTTAAATGTCCTAGGTCAAGCCCCTTCCTCGAGTCCCCATCCTAATAATGATTTCATTAAGTTAAGAGTAGAAGGGTTGCAGCTTTAAAAGAAGCTATCTTATAAACTTGTAACCCAAAATCTCAACATCAGTACTTAAAAAATCAAGTTTGACTGGCTCTTTGCGACAAAGATCGGTTGAAAAATATTTCAGAGCTGAGTCGCAAAATATTGTTGCTGCAACCTCATTTTCTGGTCTATTTTCTATGGCTTTTAAGGCGCCAATAAAATTAGCTCCCGTCGAAATACCAACGGAAAGACCACATTTATTGAGTTTTTGTGCCATAATTATGCCGTCGCCATCATCAACGCTGATAATTTTATCTAGCTTCTTGAGGTTAACAATATCGGGAATAAATTCATCAGAAATTCCTTGAATTCGATGTTTGCCTATTTTTTTACCGCCCGTGGTTAGAGTGGGAGAGTTTGAAGGCTCCATTGGATGGCATTTGATATTTTTGTTATTTTCTTGGCAATATTTCAACATTCCCATTACCGTGCCACCAGTGCCAACTCCTGCAATAAAATGATGCAAATCAAGACCTACTGACTTTAATTGAGCAAATATTTCTGGTGCTGTTGTTAAGGCGTGAGCGTTGGTATTTTCAGCATTAGTAAATTGTTCTGGGCAATAGACATTATCGTTTTTGGCCGCCATTTGCCTTGATTCCTCAATGGAGCGAATAAAGCCACCTTGCTCTTTGGTGATTCTAATAACTTCGGCTCCAAGTAGTTCAATTTTGGCGTATCTTTCAGAGCTAAGCCAATCTGGCATATAAATTCTAACTTTATGACCCAAAGCCCGACCAAGTGCTGCAAAAGCAATGCCAGTATTGCCACTGGTGGCTTCAACTATCAAATCTCCTTCTTTGATTTCCTTATTTTCATAAGCTTTTCTTAAAATATGAATAGCAATGCGATCCTTGATTGAGCCACTAAAATTAAAAGCTTCATATTTGCCATAAATTTTACGAAATTTGCCACGAAATTTAAAGCTAACTTCAACCAATGGCGTACTGCCAAAAGCCGCTTCTAAATCTTTGATTTTTTGTAAATTAGGCACAATTTCTTTGGACATAGTTAAATTTTGTAAAGATTGCTATAAATATATTTTCTAACAATAAAAAATTTTAACTACAAAAAGCAAGTTATGAAAAATTAAAAATATCAGCACATCATTGTATTTGATATTTCGACATCCATGCCAATATTTTTAATTTCTGCAGTGTTAGTTATTTTTGGCGAGTTGGATGGCTTATTGATTTTCCTGAAATCATCATTTTTTAAAATGATATCGGTAGGCGTTATGCATCTTTGACTATTGATTTGAGCATTGATCGAGTTTGAGTTGCAAAGATCAATGCTAAAATATAAGAAATAACAATTTTGATCCTTTGGTGCAATCATAGGTCTAACTGCAGACTCTTGGCTGAGATGGTATAAAGTTTTTATTTCATCTATCTTGCTTTTTGTTTGAAAAAACTTGTCACCATTTAGAGTATTTAAGTCAAATTCAATCGGCGTTAATTTATTGTTAGCCTCTTTAGTCTTTACCGGCATAAATAGTAAATAAATATGTTATTATTATATGCCTCTTACGGAGCAGCAATCTCGTTGATACTCCTCATATAAGTTAACAACCTTCGGCTTTTCAACAGCATTTTTTGGAAGAAGGCGCGATGCTAGAGATTCAAAAGCTTTTTTCATAAAGTTTTTGTTATTTGATTCTGAATGTTGCTGCGATGGACTTTTTTCTCCTTCTGGAGATTCTTTCAATGTTGGCTCTTGAGGTCCAATAGATGCTGCTTGCAATGTTGACTCTTGAGTTTGATTGGTCATTGCTACATCAATTTGCCAATTTCTTTCTCCAGCGTAGTTTTGTAAAAAGCCAGTAATAGTAATACCTTGTATATGATCTTCGCTATTTGGAGCAAGGGTTTGGTATCCAGGTGCATGTTTGTTTTTATATTGCAAGACTGGCATTGTCTCAATTACACCTTCTTGAGATCCAAGTTTTGCCACAGCCTCTTCTTGAGTCGGAATGGAATATTCTTTACCAGTCAATATATTAAGGGCTTGCTGCATTGATTCCTGGTCGTTAATATTTAAATTACGAAACTCACCATCTTTATCAAAGTAAGTCAAAAGAGGTGGCTGTGAAGATTCTTGCGTTACATCTCTTTTAGTATAAAAACTAGTGATTGGTGGGGCAATAGGTGATGCAGGTAGTAATACTATATGTTGAGCAAGTGGAATTAAGTGTTGGGTCAGATAAAAAAAGCCCGTGGCTGGATTATGTTGAGATGCTGGATTTGGCATTTGTTGCGAGTCTCCAGTGCAATCATAAGCAGGAATATATCTATTTCTATAATCAAAAGCCCTCAATGTAGTAATTTCTATATTCTGTAAAGATTCAGGTCTCGTAATTATGTCTTCCGCATGCCCTCCTGAGTCATTGCTGTTCAAAGCTGACTCTGCGAAAACAGTGTTATGATTTGAGTCGTGAGCTATTCCATCGTAAGGTGGAGGGGGGCCAAATTGATTTTCTAATTCCATTTTTTGTTCAAGAAATTTTTGATATTGAATAGCAGCATATTTTTGTACGCCATCGAAGCTACTCATACCTTCCGTCATAAGTTTATGAGATTTTTCAGCAATACTGTGTCTTTTTGCTGGACTAATATCATAAAAATTTTCTCTATCAAAAATTGAAATTACTGATTCAAGATCACTGTAATTTGTGTTATTTTGTATATCTTTTGTCATATGTGAATAAAAAAATTTAATGTTAATTATACAATAAAAATGCAATCTTATCAAGCGTTTATTTTTGATAAGTTGTTAACAATGCCAAATAAAATAAAAATTATTTGCGGAACTAGGCTTTGCTGTGACGTTTTTAATAGATTATTTTGTGATTTTATTTTTTTGAAAATAAAAAATAGATTATACAAAAAAATCACTTTAGAAGCAAGTGATTGATATGAAAAAAGTTCATTATTTTGTAAAAACCCCTGCAATTTCTAAATGTTTAGAGCCAATAAACTGGTCTAAAATAGTCAATTTTTTAGTTTTAAAGCCAGAATCAAGTAAAATTTTACTATCAAAGGCAAATGTTTTGGGGTTGCAAGAAATATAGATTATATTTTTTATATTGCTTTTGACAATTTCTTTTATTTGTGGCGTGGCGCCGTTGCGTGGTGGATTTATGATTATTAGGTCGAATTTGTTTAATTCTTTATGGGTTATTGGGCTTTGGAATAAGTCACGATTTTGGGCTTGGATCTTGTGATTCAGATTATGTTTGGCGATATTATTTTTAAGGATTTTTATCATATCAAGACTGCCTTCAAAGGCCGTGATATTTTGAGCTAAATTAGAAGCGGTAAAGCTATAAGCGCCAAAACCTGTGTAGATATCGGCAATTTTGAGGTTTTTGCTTTTACTAACGCTAAAAATTTGCTCTTTTATGATTTTGTCAATCTCTGTTAAACCTTCTTTTGTGGCTTGGATAAATATGTTGGAAGCTAGATCAAGTTGATAATTTGCGATATTAATTTGATTAGAGCGATTTAAGATAATTGGCAAAAAATCGCCATCATTTATTTGATAAGAAATATTAATATTTTGTGTTTTAGCAAAATTAATGAGTTTTTGACTTTGGCTAAAAGTTAGCTCTTGGGTTATTTTAAAAACTAGATCAAGGCCATTGTCAAAATTGGTGATAATGGCTTTGGTGAATAATTTGGCAGGAAGAGATTTTAAAAATTCTTCAATTTTGGTTTTAAGAGCAAGAATTTCTTTATTACAGATTAGGCATTCATCAATCTTGATAATTTTTTTTGACCTTGAGGCAAAAAAACCAAGCTTATTGTTGCAATCAATGTGAAAAGTGCTTTTGCGACGAGAATATTTATCAAGCCAAATAAAATCAACATTATCAATGATTCTGCTGTCAAAAACGCTCTGTAAATCCTTTTTAACGAGCTGCTTCTTTAATTCTTTGTAAGGCGTGCTGCCAATTTTATCATAAAAACAGCCACCACAAGATCCAAAATGTTTACAAGAGAATTCTATCATTAATTTACTAAAGAAATCTTATACCAAAGTTCACCTTTAAAATAGGTTGGTATTTATTAAATTTTAGCTTCATCTTTTTGTTTTTAAAAGCCATAAAGCCTCAGCCCTTATGGGCATAAGGGCTTTATTTTATAACTTTTAAAATTCAAAAATATTTTGCTAAAAGTTTAATTAAAGATGAACTTTGGTATTATTGTGCAAAAGTCTTTATCTATATATTAACTCGTGCCTAAAATTATGTTAATTTATAACTTCATAAATTTACTATGACTTTTTAAAGCAAATCTAAAAGAAAATTTATATTGTTAAAATTAATACCAAGTTGCAATCTATAGTTTATTTTTATCTTCATCTTTTTCCTTTTGTTATTTTATTTTTAATTTTGAAATAGCCAGCTATGTCGGCAATTAAAAATAAAATCCAAAAGAAAAAATATTTTGATAAAACTAAGCTATAGATTGCAACTTGGTATAACATAGTTTGTGAACGGGTTAATATTTTATGAAATGTTGCAAACTTTGCTATTGGATGCTTTTACTAATTCGGCTCCAAAAGTTGATGATGGATTGCTTGATGGTGTTGTCACTTCTCTTGGCATCGCTGGTGGAAGGATTTCTTCAACATCTCCAGTTTTGGATAATGATCCATCACAATTAACCGCAGCAAATACTTGTCTTGTATCATTAGGATTTGATGGACTTTGAGCTCCACTTGCTGCTGTAGAAAAATTCATTATATTTTTAACAAAAATTAATTAATTATAAAGTTTAAATGGTATTATAGGTGAATTTTGGCATTATAATCCATTTATAATTTATTTTTATCTTTCCATCAACCACTATGTACCAAATTTAAACATTCATCATAGCTAAAAAGCTTTATTAAATAGCGATATTTATTACTTTGGGGCTTTGATAAATCTGGATCTTCTTGCAAGATTTTTTGAGCATTTTTGTGAGCTATATCCATTAAATCATAATTTATTTCAAGATCTGCGATTTTAAAATTAGGTAAACCGCTTTGCTTGGTGCCAATCAAGTCACCGCTGCCGCGCATTTTTAGATCTTGTTCGGCAATATAAAACCCATCATTTGAGTTTTTGAGAGTATATAAGCGCTTGACGCCATTTTGTCCTAATTTTTTACCATAAAGCAAAATACAAAAGGATTTTTTATCTGATCTGCCAACGCGACCTCTGATTTGATGCAATTGCGCCAGGCCAAATCTTTCAGCATTTTCTATTATAATTATTGTGGCATCTGGCACATCAATACCAACTTCAATTACTGTGGTGGCAATTAAAAGTTTAGCTTGGCCATTGCAATCAGCAAAATCTTGCATGATTTTATCCTTTTGTTTTTCCTTCATTTGACCATGAATTATGCCAAGATACTTCTCATCAATTACTTTTTTAAGTTCATTATATTTATTGGTAACATTTTCTAATTCATTTTCAATTTGCTCTGTAGCTTGGTTTTCTGGTGCAAATAAATCTTCGGGTTTTTTTAATTCTTGATTGTCTATAGCAGGGCAAATCCAATATATTTTATCACCTTTTGCGATATTTCTTTTAATCGCCGCATAAATCTCTGGAGATTTGGCTTGCGACATTATTGAGGTTGCTATCTCTTGGCGGTTTTTTGGTTTTTCATTAAGAATTGTAATATCCATATCGCCATAAAATGACATCATGAGACTTCGTGGAATTGGCGTGGCGCTCATTAAGAGCGTATCAACATTTTGCCCCTTATTAACCAATTTTAATCTTTGAATAACGCCAAAGCGATGCTGTTCATCAATGATGGCTAAGCCTAAATCATTAAACTTAACATCATCCTCAAGAACGGCGTGAGTTGAAATTAAAATATCAATTTCTTTATTTTGTAATTTTTCTACAAGGTTAGATTTTTGTTTTTTGGTGGTGGAGGAAGTTAAAATATCAATTTTTATAGAGAAATTAGCGAGAAATTCTTTGAAATAACCAAAATGTTGTTTTGTTAAAACTGTTGTTGGGCATAAAACGCAGCATTGTTTTTGCAATGAAATTGCCTGCAAGCAAGCAGAAATTGCCACTAAAGTTTTGCCACTACCAACATCGCCTTGTAAAAGTCGTAACATTTTTTTGCTGGAATTAATTTCTGCTATAATTTCAGCAATAGCTTTTGTTTGAGCGGTTGTGAGTTCAAATTTAAGATTCTTTATGAAATCTTGAGTAAGATTTCTCTGTGTTAGGTTTTTTGTGAATTCTTGTGTTTGTTTTATGTTTTTTTTATGTTTTTTAGCCAAAATAAAAGAAAGTTGCCAAGCTAAAAGCTCATCATAAGCCAGCCTCTCGCTAGCTTTGGCAAATAAATCATGATAAAATGACAAATTATTGGAATTATT
>DDCV01000093.1 GCA_002335845.1 Rickettsiales bacterium UBA1997
TGATTTTTCAAAAAGCAGAATAATGCCGCTAATAAAATTCGAAGCAATTTTCTGCAAACCAAAACCAATACCAACACCAATAGCACCACCAAGTACTGCAAAGGCGGTTAAATCAACACCAAAGGTTTTTAGTGTTACGATGAAAATGAAGAAATATATAGTAATATCAATGAATTTAGATATTATGCTCTTGGTACTCGGTAGGATGTTTTTCTTGCTTTCGAAGTATTTTTTACCATTTTTACTAATAATTCCAGAAATCCAGAAAACCATGGCCAACACCACAAAGGCTCTTATTACAAGATAAATTGATATTCTTACATCGCCAAAGGAAAATGATAATTTATCAAGATATTGAATTGTGGGACTCAAGATATTTAAGGTGCTCAAAATAAGAGCTGAAATTAAAAAGAATCCGATCATATTCACCACAAAATCATTTTGTGTAACGGTTCTTAGTATTTTTAAAAATGTTAATAAAATAACAATTTTTATAGCTGACAGAATTATAACGCCATCACCCCAAAATTGACTATGTATCGAGAGGCCAATACTTAAAATTATTATTATAAATAATGGATAAATTACGGGATAGCAAAAGCGATGGTATATTTTTATTAAAATTTCGTTTAATAGAATTTTCTTTTTAACTTTTTCTGAAAATATTTTAGAGAAAAAGAATTTATTATTGATGCGATGCAGGACGCTGGCAACCAAAAAACATACAATGATATTGACGGCCTGCCAAAAAAAACTTTGTTGCCAAATAGTATTATTGAATGCGTGTAGAATGGTTTCCATTTTTATTAAATTTTGCGGTCAAATAGAGGCTAAGTAGGATCTAACATTACTCACCTTGCGCTGCCGAATAACCAGCCTCGCCATCAAAGTGATATAATCCTTCATATTTAACAAAATCAAGATTATTTTTGGCAAAATATTGCATTATATCCAAGATCTCTTGCTTGGATACTGACTTAGCTGCATCTAGAATTTGATTGCTAGATTTGCCACAAACTCCTTTAGCGACAAGACGCATAACAATTAAGCCATTTATATCACTTGGCATCATATGCTCATCAATTAGTGGCCACAATAAAAGGCCCTTTGAGCTAATAGTTTTTACCTCAAATATTTCACTTTCCAAACCTTTTAAGGATTCTAACAATGATTTAAAATCATCTTGATAATCCAAGAATAAATCAATGCCAATCAGTGTTTTATTGATGATTTTTGGCTGAAAAAAATTATCAATATTTTTAGTTTTTTTATTATCTTGAGAAATATTATCTTCGCCAAAATCTGCAGCTACAAATTTTTGTGGCTTAGCTCCCAAATTATCAATCAAAGCTTTTGTAAAATCCTTAGTACCAACTTTTCTTTTACTTAATTCTTCTTTATAAATATCCCCGGTATGCACGCCATCTTCAATTGTTTTATAAAGTGCATTACGAATTTTAGCGGCGTCTTTATTGTGACCGATGTGATTCAACATCATCACACAAGCTTGTATAAGACCACTTGGATTAGCTATATCTTGCCCTGCAATATCTGGCGCTGAGCCGTGAATTGCTTCAAACATAGCATGATTATCGCCAATATTTGCCGACCCTGCCAATCCAACTGATCCAGAAATCTCGGCCGCAACATCAGAAACTATATCGCCATATAAATTTGTTGTTACAATTACATCAAACATCTCAGGCCTAGCTGCTACTCTTGCTGTGGCAATATCGATTATATGGTGATCATTTTTAATATTAGGATACTCCTTAGCAACTTCGTCAAATACCTTGTGAAATATGCCATCAGTTCTCTTCATTATATTATCTTTAGAAAAGCAGCTCACTTTATTACGCTTATTTTTAACGGCATATTCGAAGGCAAAACGCATTATTTTTTCACTAGATTTTCGTGTAGCAATTTTTAGACATTGATAAGACTCAAAGCTATGACGATGCTCAATTCCAGTATATAAATCCTCTTCATTTTCACGCACTATTACCAAATCCATTTTAGGAAAATTAGTGGCAACGTAAGGGTAAAAAGATGAAACCGGCCTAATATTAGCATAAAGTCCAAGTTTTTTACGCAAAGTTACATTTAAACTTTTGTAACCTCCGCCTTGTGGCGTTGTGATTGGCGCCTTTAGTAAAATACGACTATTCTCTAACTCTTGCCAAGCTGAAGGCATTAAGCCAGAATTAAATCCTTTTTTATAGATATTTTCACCAACTTCAATTGTAGTAAAATTTAGATCGACTTTACAAGCTTGCAAAATTTGCAAGACGCTTTCCATAATATCAGGACCAATGCCGTCACCATACGCAATTGTGATATTTCTCATTTACTTAAATATTTTAAAAATTAAAAATTTTGAACTACAAGCCCTTACAACAAAGAATAAATAGATTAGCAAAAAATGAATATTCTCAAATCTATAATTCACATTCTCGAAATCAAGGAATCATTAAAAGAAAAGAGGATTAAATCACGACAAAATCTTGATAATAAATCAAAAAATATCATAAGAAATATTTCAAACAGATGTAGTTTAATATTTGATAATGAAAAATTAGCTTTACTGGGCTCACTTGCTATAATTATAGTAAGTATATTAGTTAGATCAACTCGAGATATAGGTTATAATAGCGCTGTTGCTATTGATTTGACTTCTATTTTAGCAAGCAATGATGGTTATTTTAGTTATATTATTAACAACTCCTCATCTCTTACTTTTTACATTAATCTGCTACCATATTTTATTAGCAAACTCACCGCCATAAATATCATAATTTCTCATTTTATTTTTAGTAATTTATTTGGAATTTTAGCTATTTTTGCTTCAGCAAAAATTCTGCAAAGAACCCAAATCTATAACAATAAATCATATTTTAATGTAATTATATTAAGCTTTGCTGGGGCTTATTTTTTAAGGATTTTTAATCTTAGTTTTAATGAATTTAGTAGTGTAACTAGCCATTTTCTAGCAATAGCTTTGCCTTATATTTGCTATCAATTGCTTGATGAGAAAAATATTAAAAAATCAGATCAATTGATAATGGGATTTTTAGCGGCAACAATTTTTGCTCTAGATACAAATTATGGCTCTTTGGTAATTGGTCTTGAAATTGCTAAATCATTTAACAAAAAGTCTGTTGTTAGTTTTTTTAATGTTAGAAATGCTGTTACCACAATATTGCTAGCTTTATATGTCACGTTTTTAATTGATGATATTGCTGCAATTTTACCAAAACTATATTTGGCAAAATATTTATCGGCCTATCTATTTAATCTAAAAGAGCATTTATCTTTGGTAATTTTATTGTTTTTAATCTTTAAAGAAGAAATTAAAAGCAATGCCACGCTAAAATTCTTTGTCGGAATTTCAATTTTATCAATAGCGATAATAATTGGCAGCTCGCAGCAAAATCTTGATAAAATATCTATTTTTTATTCCTTGTCACTTCCAGCAATTTGCTTAATTACTATAAATTTTATCAAGTCAAAAAAGATTAATTTTCTACAAAATTGGTTTTTTATCATTCCTTTGCTTTTTTTACCTCTTTTAAGCCAACAAGAATATGGCGATATCATAACCAATATCCCAAATCTATGGTGTATATTCACTATTTTCATCGCCCTAAAATATAGGCGTTATGCCAACAAATTACATCGCAAAAATCTGATTGATAAGATAGTAATTCCATTAAACATGTTGGATTGGTTGCTATTATTATTGATTTTATCATGCGTTTTTCTTCTTAATAGCTTTGCTAAAACCAATCACCTTATTTGGCTTGTTAATATTTATTTTTTCTACTCCTTAATTACTCTGGATCAAAAAAATAGCCTAAAACTAAAATCAAAAATATCGTCTAAGCTTTATACTCTTTCAATAATTGCTATATTATGCCATATTTTTGGACTTGTGGCGCAAGGAATTATAGCTAATAATAACCAAAATCTTGCCAATAAACTTAAATCACCAAACCAAATTAGTGAGCAAATAATAAAAAATATTAAAACCTATAGTGATAATGAAAAAGCTTTGATAATTGGCGATAATATTTGCGATAGATATCCAGTTACCAAATATTTTTCACAAAATAGTGATATCAAAAATATAAGCTACAATTCACTTTATGGCAGAATTAGTCACAATAATAATCACCATCAATTTCTTGATAAATTGGCCAATCAAGAGTTTTTGCAACTTATGAAAAATATTAAAAACAAAAATGAAATAATAATTGTCAAAAATTATGACAGCCAGATTAGGCGCGATTGTCAGATAGGTTTTTTGGAGTTTTATTTACGCAATGAGGAGTTTCGCCAAATATTTATCAATAATTATAAATTTGTTAATCGCATTGTTGAATTTGAGGCGCAAAATCCAACAATCACTATTGAGAAGAAAAGTCGCCTACAGCAAGAATTAGATCGCAATAATTATATAAAAATGCTAAAAGATTATGAAGTTTACCGTGTCAAAAAATAAAAATCACCTAACTACACTGATAGCTGGCGCTTCATTAGCTCTTATTTTTGCGCCATTTAACCTTTTTTTTATTGGCTTCTTCTCTATATCTGCGCTTTTTTTAATTATTAATAATTGCCAAAAATACAAATCCGTTTTTTATTGCGGTCTTTTATTTGGCTTTGGCTTTTTTTTGGCTGGAAATTATTGGATTGCTATTGCTTTATTAGTTGATGCCAAACAGCATGCTTGGCTCATTCCTTTTGCCTTAACCCTAATACCATTAGCATTAGCAACTTACATTACCCTAACTTGCTTGAGCTATAAATATGCGATAAATAGATTAAAAATTAATCAAACTTATCAAAAAATTATAATTTTTGCTATTTTATGGTTATTTTTTGAGATTTTGCGCGCCAATCTATTTTCAGGATTCCCTTGGAATTTAATCGGCTATAGCTGGCTTTTTAGCATAGCATTATCACAAATTGCCAGTATTTTTGGCATTTATGGCCTATCTTTTTTTGCAATTTTATGCTTTCTATTACCTACTCTATTTATCACAAGTAGCGGCAATAAAATATCTTATGTAAATTTGCTAAAAGCAGGTAAGCAAAATCAGATTTTCTTTATTACAATCATATCTCTTGCGGTCGCATCTTTTATTTTTGGCTACAACAAACTGAGTAGCACAAAATTAGTCACTAAAGACTACAAGATTCGCATTGTTCAGGCCAACATTAAGCAAAATCTTAAATGGGATCCGCAAGAAAAATTCAAAAACTTTATTGAGCATATAAAACTTAGCAATAAAGAAGATATTGACAAAGTTGACATGGTTGTGTGGTCAGAAGCATCAATTCCTTATGCCATAAATAATGATCCAGATCTAATGAGCGCGCTGTCTCAAGCAACACCAAAAGAAGGAATTTTGATCAGTGGCGGTATAAGAGCTAATAATAATAAATATTGGAATAGTATTTTTGTCTTTAATAAGGGCGGCATCAAATCACACTATGACAAGCATCATTTAGTTCCCTTTGGTGAATATATTCCTTTGCAAAACTACGTACCTTTTATAAAGAAAATTACCCAAGGTAGTGAGGGTTTTTCTAAGGGAGATGGCGCTAGTCATATCAGTATAAATCAGGATATTTCTATAAGCCCCTTAATTTGCTATGAGGCAATTTTTACCAGCTATGCCGTTGATAAAAATTCAAAAAAACCAGACCTATTGATAAATTTAACAAATGATAGTTGGTTTGGAAATAGCACAGGACCTTATCAACATCTAGCAATGGCAAGGATGCGCTCTATTGAGCAAAATATACCTATGATTAGAGTTGCCAATAGCGGGATAAGCGCATATATTGACCCGCTAGGAAGAATTAAGAAAAAGACAAAGCTAAATGATAAAGGAATATTTGATATAGAGCTAGAAGTAATGGATAATAACTAATACCATTTTAACTTTCCAATTGACCATTTAGGTAAAATATTTTTAGGATAAAGTTTATCATAAAAATCAATAATGTATAATGATATACTTCAAGATTTTTATGATAAATTTTATACCAAAAGATAAAGTATAAATGGTCAATTAGAAAGTTAAAATAGTATTGCGCCAAATATCATCCTTAACGCTTCATCGATCAATGCATATATTGATGTAGAATCTCAAACTGAATTAATAAGGGTCTTGACTAGTTAAGAGGATTTTTTCTTATAATTTCTAACAAAATTTTATACAAATCTTGTTTACGATTATTGAATCTAAACTCACTTTCCTTTAAATGTAAAATGAATTTTTCATCTGTTAATCCATTAAACTTTGCTAATCTTCTTTTGCAATAACTCCAGAAAGACTCTATGCCGTTAACATGGCATTTTCCTCTGGCAAATTCATTATGAGAATGAAAAACTCTATGATGAGTATAACCGTTCAAAACCAGACTGTCATAAGCTTTCCATCCATCAGTATTAATTGTTGAACCTTCAAGTATTTTGCCCTGTATTATCGGCAGTAGCTGCTCTCTAGTACAATTCTTAACAATCTCAACTAAACCTTACCATCTCTTTTTAATAATACAAAAACAGGAGTTTTTCCAGCAGCTCCTCTGCCTCTTTTACCTCTTACTCTTTTAGCTCCAAAATAAGATTCATCTAACTCAAATTCACCATCTTCTTTGTTGTTAGCAATTAAATTATTTGCAAATAAATGTTGACGAATCTCGTTAAATATTTTGTTTATTGTGTTTCTGTTAATTGATGTATAAATTGCTGTTTTAGTAGCCGTTTCATCATAACTAAAATACTTGATAATTTCCCTAAACTTCTTCTCGGAAATTCGGGAACGATTGTAATATTTGTTTTTTCCTTTATTTATAAGGTAAAAATAATAGTTAAAATTTACTTAACTAGTCAAGACCCATAATAATATTAGGTGTGGCACTTATACTAGATAATATTGCAAATAAATCTTAAATTTTTGCAATCTAATAATATTTTTTACAAGGTATTAACTGATTGAGCGCTTAGCAAGAAGTTGATTTCTTTAAAAAAGTTTCTCGCTAAGCCTATTAATCTATTTAGATTGATTAGAATCTTGCTGCGGAGCTGCTTCTTCATTAGCAGATTCCGCTTCTTTTGCTGCAGATTCGCTTCTTGCCACTGATTTTAAGAGGTCTTCCTCTTCTTGAACTCTAGCTTGTTCAGCTTTTTTTGCTTCTTTTTGAGCATTCAAGATATCGTCAACCTCAGACTCGTTGCGACAAACTACTATTTGAACATCAAACTCAGCATCTGGGTGCAAAGAAACTTTGGCTTTTGAAACACCTATTACCTTAATTTGATTTTCTAGGAATATATGAGATCTCTCAATCAATTCTTGCTTAGCAATAGCATTGATTTTAGTTGCTATCGTAGCAGCGGTAACCGAACCATAAAGACGACCATCATCAGAAGAGTTTTCTATTATGACAATATTTTTGCCGATTAAAGCTCTTTTAATTTCGTTAGAAATTTCAATATTTTTCTTATTCTCTTCTTCAAAATGCTTTCTTTTTTCTTCAAAAAGCTTATTATTGATTTCGCTAAAATGGATGGCTTTTTTGCTAGGTATTAAAAAATTTCTACCATAGCCACTCTTAACCTCAACTACATCACCAACATTTCCTAAACCAGAAACTGAAGATATTAAAATTACTTTCATTTACAAAACCTAATATAATTATGCGAAAAACTCTTATTTGAATTTCTTTTAAGAAATATCAATTTTTTTGATTGGTGATAACAATGCTAACTGCCTTGCTCTTTTAATAGCAATAGCTAAAGCTTTTTGTTTTTTAGGAGAAACATGGGTAACTCTAGTTGGGTATATTTTACCTCTTTCTGACAGAAATTTATCAAGTAAAGTCAGATTCTTATAGTTAATTTCTGAAATATCGAATTTTATTAAAGGGCATTTTTTCTTTTTTCTACTAAATACACCTTGGTTTACTAACGAAATCTTTAAAAGATCTTCTTCGTTATTATTTTTATTGTCTCTGTTGTCTTTCATATTAATTATACTTCAATTCTAACACTGGAAATCTTGAGTTCAAGAGGTGTTGGCTCTTTTTTCTCTCTGGCTTTTGAGGCCTTATATTCTATAGCTTTTTTTGATGAAAATAAAGCTGTTTTTTCATCATGCTTATGGGTTTTAAAGGTAAAACTCCTTACAACATTTTCATCAAAGCCAATAATTCTTTTTAATTCATTTATAGCTGGAACATCAGCATTAATATTCATTAAAAAATAATGACCTCTAGAATATTTCTTAATTTTATAAGCGAAGCTTCGAAGCCCCCAATATTCTGTGGATACAACCTCGCCCTTGCCGTCGGTTATTATTTTAGAAAACTTATCACATAAGCTATCAACCATATCAACAGTCAAATCCTGCCTAGCAATAACAATAGTCTCGTAAAGAGCCATAAATAAAACAATTCAGTTGGTTTGTAAGTCTCTAAGTTTTTACTTGATCTAATTAATTAAATCATTCAAAGCAGACTAATAAAAGATTGAAAAAAATATTAAAACAAATTTTAATTGCAAGCAATGTTTCACTCTTCTATTTAAAGAAATGCAAATTCTAAATCGCAAAGCAAAGTTTAACTACATCATAGAAGATGAAATTGAGGCCGGAGTTCAACTCTTAGGCAGCGAAGTTAAGTCAATTCGGCAAGGCAAAGTTAGTCTCAATGAATCTTATATAGCTCAAATAAAAGGAGAGTTATTTTTGCTTAATGCCAATATCTCTGAATATAAAGGTGCCAATAAATTTAATCATGAGCCCACGCGGCCTCGCAAGCTATTATTACGCAAAAAGCAGATTGAAAAACTAGCTGGCAAAACTGATATTAAAGGCTATTCAATAATCCCACTCAAAATTTATTTTAACCAAAAAAACTATGCCAAAATTTTGATTGGACTTGGCAAGGGTAAAAAACTTTATGATAAAAGAGATACCATCAAAAAGCGTGATGAGCAGCGCCGACAAAATAGAGAAATAGATTAAAAATAATTCATGCTTCTTGACCCGCTATCAAAAATTAAAGGAGTCGGTCAAATTATAGAGCAAAATCTCATCTCGCTGATTGGTGGCAATAAGATTTTTGATTTATTATTGCACAAGCCGAGTAAAATAGAAAAAATATCTATTCAGCCTCGTCTTTTTGAAGTAAAAAATGATCAATTAATTATCATTAAAGCCAAGGTAGAATCTCATCATAAACCTTCAAAACCAAGAATTCCCTACAAAGTAACCTGCTACACTCCAACGGGATTTGTAAATTTGGTTTTCTTTAAAATATTTCCTTATCAAATCAATCAAATGCCTGTTGGCAAAGAAATTGCAATTCTTGGTGTTTTTCAAAAAAAATCCGATGAAAATCAAATTACGCATCCAGAGGCTATACTACCAATTAATGAAATCGACTCATTACCTAAAATAAAAATTACCTACCCTCTCAAATATCCCCTAAGTAACAAATTATTAAATAGTAAAATTAAACAAGTTTTAGAAAAAATTATTAAAAAAAATTCAGAGCAAGATCCGAATAAATATGAATGGATCGATAAAAACCTAAAAAATAAAAAAAAATGGCCTAATTTTTTAGACTCTTTGAAAGCTATTCATTTTTTTGAGTATGAAAGTTTGATTTCGCATCATGCTGCGCTTGATG
>DDCV01000056.1 GCA_002335845.1 Rickettsiales bacterium UBA1997
CCAGGAACAATAGAGTGGGAATAAAAAGGAATGCTTGAATTAACAATATACCATAACCCCAAGTGTAGTAAATCACGCCAAACATTAGATATTATTGAAAGTAATAATATTAAGCCTAAAATTAAACTATATTTAAAAGAAGAGATTACCTATGATGAGCTTAATGATGTTTTAAAAAAACTCAATATAAGACCAAGAGAATTATTACGTAAAAATGAGGCTGAGTATAAAGAAAATAATATGCAGGATCCTAGCATAAGTGATAAAGAAATAATTAGGCTTATGATTTCTTTCCCTAAATTGATTGAGAGACCGATTGTAATAAGTAAAGATAAAGCTATTCTGGGTCGCCCGCCAGAAAATGTGATGAGTATGATATAAAGATAGATTAATGATAAAAGTAGAACCTAAATAGAGGTTCAGATGGGTTTTGAATAAATACTAATGACTAGTCAACTAACTGATCAACTGATATAATTATCTGGATGATTAGGGGTCGGAGGAAAAATGAATATTGAAAGATTTGATAAGAGTGAGTCAGTTCTTGCAAAGCAATATTTTGATGAGTTTGGTTTTGTAATTATTAAAAACGGAATCGATAAACCAATTTTAGATGATTTTAAACAAGAGCTCTTAAGGATTATTAGGGCTTACTTTAGCAAAGCAAATATTTCTGAAGATATCTCGGATGAACAAATTTTCCACAAAGGGATGGAGCTTCTGGAAGATTCCGACCATATGTTTGTTGCTTCAATATATGACACCATTTCACTTTCTCCTGCCTTTTTGAGGATTGTGTCATCTGGTTTGATTGAAAAATGGGTCTGCTCCTTTTTAGAAAAACCAAATGCACCCCTATATGGATATACTAATCGATGCTTAATTGCCCCTCCACTTGATGAAATAAGGAAGTATGATTGGCATCAAGAAGTTTTTTATACGGTACCGAGAGGATCTTTCATACAAACTTGGGCTCCGCTTATTTCTGATACATCCGTATTAAACGGTACTATCCAGATAGCCCCAGGTTCCCACAGAGAGGGTATTGCAAAACAAACATGGACAGAAATAGATGGTCGAGCATCATATCCCATGATTGATGATGAAATTATGGCTAAATATGATCAGTTGTCTGTTGAAATGAAGCTAGGAGAGCTAATGCTTTTTTCTGGGTATCTTGCGCATCGCTCAGGAACTAATTCATCTGATAAGCATAGATATTCACTAGTTGGGATGTATCATGATGTTTCAGCACAAGAGTTCATCGCTCCTTCAGTGGATTTGAACCACAGAGGTCAAACTCCCGAAGAATACTTTAACAGTCATTTTGAGAAAATTGTGTGAAAATTATAAGCCCAAAAGGAGATGACAAATTTAAATCGGACACTGACAGCTTTCCAGCAGGGAGGCTTTTAAATCTTCTTTCGACCTATGAAAAGAAAACGCTGAGCGCTGAAGTAGAGATATTACTTGCAGAAGACTGTACTATAATTGATGAAAATGTTGTACTCGAGGTTCTCGATGAATTTCATGCTCACTCTGTAGAGGTAACATTTTTAGGTGGGATCGATGGGACAATTCCTAGGCATGTAATCATAAATGGTGGATTAGAGAAAAAAAATTATTTCGTTCCGGATCAGGGGCTCATAGGGGTCAATTTTTCAATCGGTAGGCCTCTAAGAAAGAAAATATTCAATGCAATTATGGAGCATTTTAATGATTTGGCGAGCTATAGTTTTTCACGCTTTGTCGAAATAATTAAGTCTGATCGAGTGCGAGATATTTGTCTCACTTACGGGGAGACGGAAAAAAAGCTATTTGATATTTCTGAATGCCCTAATTGTGGTTCAAGCTGTATTTCACCCATAACGGTTGGGGAAGGCAATGCGATTACAGGATTTTTAGACGCTCGACATAATGTATACCATCACTGTAATAGTTGTTCGCTTGTTTATCTGTCACGCCAAGTAAATAAAAATGATTTAGGTATTTTTTATGATACATTTTCTTATGATAGATCTCAGAGCTGCGAAGATACACTCATTAATTGGGACGGTTTGAATGAAGCATCAAATTCCCATTTTGGAAATCATCTAATTGGAATAGATAACATAAAGTCTAGTGATAGTGTTCTTGATCTTGGGTGCGGTAGGGGTGATTTCCTTAGTTTGGCGCGTGGCGCTAGGCCCATGGCGTCTCTAACTGGTGTTGATTTTCATATTCCTGATCCAATTCTAGATGCTATGAAGCAACTCAATATCAACGGATTCAGTTCGGACATTGTCGACTGGGTTAAAAATCAAAAAGAATCAGCAGCGTTTGATATTATTACTATGTGGGAAGTCATAGAGCACCTAAAGATTAATGACCTTAAATCTCTTCTTCATTCAATTAAGAAGCTGCTTAAACCAGACGGAAAATTGATTTTTTCTACGCCTGACTTTTATGATATACATGGACAGAGCTTAGATTTTTGGGCAATGGCTCCTGGTGAGCATCTCTATGTTTTTAATCTTAAGTTTTGTGCTCATATGTTATCGGAACTTGGATACGAGTTAGTGGATTATGAGAGAGAATCAGTAACAACCAAGTTGCCTAATAGATGGTATGAATATGGAGCGGAAACTAACTCTACTTTATCCGGAAGAGCAAGTTCTTCCGTAATTGAATCAGTTCTCTCGGACGATGAGTTGCGCGAAAAATTCAAGCAAATTAATCGAAAAAACAAGGTTGGCAGTGAATTAATTATTATCGCTAAAGCGAAGTGAAGACCTTTTCACAATTTTATCAATTACTTCCAGCCTTGAATAAGTTATTGGTATGATAGTCAAAAGGGAGTCCAGTTAGGATTTTCCTAAGTTGCTACAAGAGCGAATAGAAAAAGCTAATCCATGCCACACGTTTTCATGAGCATGATATAAAGATAGATTAACGATAGAGGTAGAAAATGAATAGAGATGCAGATGGATTTTTAATAAATACAAGTGATTGGTCAACTGAAATAATGAATCAGATGGCTACAGAAGATGGCTTTGAGATTACTGATGAAGTAGAAAAATATATTATGAAAGCGCGTGAAATGTATAATGCAACAGGTACAGTTCCAGCGGTTAGAGTATTTGCAAAAGAATTTGGCATGGATAGAAAAGCGAAAGAGTTATATGAAGTTTTTGAGTCTGGCCCAATGAAAAAAATAGCAAAATATGGTGGACTGCCCAAACCCACAGGTTGCGTGTAAAATATACTAATATGAAATATGTATTAATCATAGGGGCAAAAAGTGAGCTTGGCATTGAACTCGCAAGATTATATGCTGGCAACCAATATAACCTATATTTAGCTGGTCGATCAATCAATGATATGCAAGATGAAGCAGATCATCTGGAAAGAGTGTTTAATATTAAAGTAACTCTATGTAACCTAGATGTAACTAATTTTATTTCACATCAGAAATTTTATGAATCTATGCTCATAAAGCCAATTGGAGTAATTTATGCTGCTGGATATTACCCTGACCCTCTCTTAGTTACCACTAATTGGGAGGAAAGCGCTAATGCTATTAATGTGAATTATACGGGAGCTGTTTCATTGCTGGGCATAATAGCAGAAGATTTTTATAAACATAAATCAGGGTTCATTATTGGTATTGCATCGGTATCTGGAGTAAGAGGAAGGGCAAAAAATTATATATATGGAAGCTCTAAAGCAGCTCTAATTACATATTTAAGTGGATTGAGGAATAAGCTTGATAAGGAAAAAGTAAGTGTGTTAACTGTAATATCAGGATATATCCAAACAAAAAAAAGCCCTAAAAATGAATTATCAAAGCCATTAGTAATAAACCCTAAGCAACTTGCTACAAAAATATTTGTAGCTCAACAAGAAAAGAAAAGTATAATATATTCTAGTTATGCTTGGAAAATAATTATGCTCATCATTAAAATATTACCAGAGTCAATTTTTAAAAAATTAAATATTTAGTATGAAAATAGCTTTTTTTGACTTTGATGGAACCATAACTAAGCAAGATAGCACGATTAAATTCATAAGATTTTTTTCTGGAGATTTAAAATATATTATTGGGATAATAATTTTATCTCCATTACTCATACTTTATAAGCTAAATATATTGAGTAATAATTATATTAAAAAAATAATAATAACTTATTTTTTTAAAGGTGAAAGTGAAGAAATTTTTAAAAATAAAGCAAAATTATTTTCTTCTAGTATTATTAACAAACTTATTAGAAAAAAAGCTTTAGATAGATTAGATTGGCATAAAAACGAAGGACATAAAATTGTGGTCGTTTCGGCATCAATAAATCTATGGTTACAAGATTGGTGTGATTCTAATAACTTTACCCTGATTGCGTCAGAACTTGAAATAGTTAATGGAAGAATTACAGGAAGCCTGTTATCTAATAATTGTCATGGCCCTGAAAAAGTGAAGAGAATATTAGATAAATATAATTTATCTGACTACACTTATGTTTATGCATATGGTAATAGCAGGGGTGACTATGAAATGCTTGATATAGCTAATGAAAAACATTATAAGCCATTCAGATGAAAAAAATCATTCATATTGATTACGATAAAATATTTGCTCCAGAGTTATCTCCAAAAGAGATGTTAGAGCTCGGTGTTTTTGGTGGATATTATTTTAAAAAAGATTTTCTAGAATTTCCAAAATCTTGGTTTAAAAATGCAAAAATTAGCGCAGACAAGTTTGACGTCAATATGAATTATTTTAATATTAAATCAGGGTTACCAATTGAGCATTGGGTCAATAAAGGTTGGATTTTTCCTGAAGATCCTATTGGTTGGTTTCAATGGTATTGTCGATATTCAATGGGTAGGAGATTACCCGATATTGATAAGATTCAGATAATGCGCTGGAAATCTTTTGGGCCCAGACATAAGGGTGGCATTAAAAAAAACTGCCTCGAAGAGGACTATGCATGTCGACCAAAACAACGCCAAGGTCTCCTTCAATGGGGATATGATCCATTTTTCTAATATAATTCCAGCAAGATTAATAGCACTTGAAAAGCTTTCAAAAAAAAAGGCCGAAAGGGGGTATAATTCGGCCTTTAGTATAAAGGGGTGGAGATATGACAGTTGTCTATATCTTGTATATAACAATAATATAACAAATATACTTTGTCAACCCACTATATGAACAAAATATAATAAATATGCCTTATATGTGTACGTGTCTGTAAATATCCTAACAAAAGGTTGACAAAAGTCATTAAAAACATAAGAATAAGGACAGTTAAGTTACATTAAACTATTAGAGGGATATTTAAACAGTGAAAGGTGAGTTATCTAAAAAACCACGACACTTGATACAGGTTGTTGGAAGAAGAACCGGTATAAGCTCAGATGTTATAAGAGCATGGGAGAGAAGGTATAATGCGGTAATATCTCAAAGAACAGAGACAAATCGTAGATTATATACGGATGATGATATAGAGAAATTAACTCTTTTGAAAAGGGCCACTAGCGCTGGAAGAAGAATTGGTGATATAGCTCGATTATCATACGATGATTTGTTTGAGCTTGTTATGGGTGACGAGTCAAACACAACAAGATCTTACCAGAGGCCTAGTACCGGAACTGTTATGGAGCTATTTGATGAAGCTGCATCTGCTATAGACTTAATGGATTCAAATAGATTAGATGTTACGCTGTCAAATGCAGTAGCCATGTTAAGTACAACTGATTTTTTAATGGAATTCTTAAAGCCGCTTCATACATATATAAATGATGAGTGCGGAAGGGGATCTCTTAGATATGTTCAAGAAAAATTTTCTAAGATTGCAATAAGAAACTGTTTATCTAACTTGTATACTAAATTCAGATCTTCGAAAGAAGAGGGGCCAAAAATAATAATAGGATCTCTTACTTCTGAATATGAAAATTTAGACACGCTAATGCACACTATTGTCGCTCAAAATATAGGCTGGAATGTCACATATGTTGGCAATAATATACCCCATGATGAGTTAACATATATGGCTAACAAAATATCAGCGAGAACTATGGTGATAGCTTTAAATAATCCACGAGATATAGCAAGGAAATCATATGAGATTAGAACGCTTAAAGCAAAAGCAGATTATAAAGAGAATATAGTGCTAATAGGTAGTCAGGCTTCGAATTATAGGCAAATTGCAGATGATGTAAAGGCTGTCATATCACCAGATTTAAGTACCTTCAGATTTACTCTAGAAAGATTATATGGATTAATCAGATAGACACTCAAGTAAATCTTTGACAGATGCTATTTCTTTTTCAAAAAACTTTTGCTTGTTAAAGTTACTTTGAATTATTTCTGAAGGCGCTTTTTCAATAAAATTTTTATTATTTAGTTTAGCTTCAATTTTTGCTAAATTAGACTCTAAATTAACCATACTTTTCAAAAGACGTTCTTTTTCTGTTTTTATATCAATTATTTTTTTAATGGGTATATAGATTTTAAGGTTTTCAAGAGAAACAGTTATGCATTCATTGATATCAAAATAGTCTTCGTTTATAAATATATTTTGAACTTTTAAAAGGCTACAGATAATAGAATTATTATTAGCTAGAAATTTTTTAACTAAATCATCTTTAGACATGCAATATATATCTATTTTAATTTTAGGATGTACATTTAAGTCACTACGAGTTTTTCTTATTTTATTGATAAACTCTTTTAGTAAAGAGACTTCCTTGCCTATATAATCATCCTTAAATATTTTTTGTTGAGATGGGAATTTAGCATTCATAAGTATCCGATCTTTTGTATATCCAAGAGAATTCATTTCATTCCATATTTCTTCAGTAATATAAGGAATTATTGGATGACATAGTTTTAAAATTATTTGAAGCGTATAGATTAATACATTTTTTGTATATTCATTTCCATTATCAATTTCAACTTTTGATATCTCAACAAACCAATCACAATATTCATTCCAGATAAAGCTATATAATGAGTTAGCCATAAGATCAAATCTATATGATGTACAATGTTTTTTATATTCAGTAACCAGATCATCTAGCTTTATAATTATAAATTTTTCATATGTTGTGAGATTATCAAACTTTATTCTATCCTCGTAGTTATAATCATCTGTTGTCATATAAACAAATCTAGATGCATTCCAGAGTTTATTACAAAAGTTTCTATAACCCTCAATTCTTTTTAAGTCAAAACTTATGTCTCTTCCAGTTGAGCCTAGTGCGCAAAAACAAAATCTAAGCGCATCTGCTCCATATGGTTGTATGCCATCAGGGAATTCATCTCTGGTTTTCTTGATAATTTTATTTTTAAGCTTAGGTTGAACTAAATTAGAAATTCTTTTTTCAGTCAAGTCGCTTAATTCTATGCCATCAATAATATCTATGGGATCTATTACATTGCCAACCGATTTTGACATCTTTTTGCCTTCTGAGTCTCTCACTAGGCCATGTATATAAATTGTTTTGAATGGGACCTTATCTAAAAATTTGATTCCCATCATCACCATTCTCGCAACCCAAAAAAATATTATATCAAACCCAGTTACGAGTACACTGGTTGGGTAATATCTTTCTAACTCCTCAGTATTTTCTGGCCAGCCTAATGTGGTAAATGGCCATAATGCAGATGAAAACCAGGTATCCAATACATCATTATCTTGAATTAACCCAATATCTTTATTAATTTTATATTTTTTTCTTATTTCATTCTCATCGTTGCCAACATATATATTATTATCTTTATCAAACCATGCTGGTATTCTATGACCCCACCATATTTGTCTACTAATACACCAGTCTTCTATATTATCTAGCCAGTTAAAATATATTTTTTCCCAATTTTTAGGAACAAATTTTATATTTGAATTTTTTACAGCATCTATCGCTGGTTTAGCAAGGTCTTCCATTTTCATAAACCATTGATCTGTAAGCAATGGCTCTATTATCTCTCCTGATCTTTCTCCCATAGGCACGGTGGTCTTATAGTCTTCAATTATGCCTAGTAATCCTATTTTTTTTAGTTCAGCCAGTATTAATTCTCTTGATTCATGTATGCCTATGCCTTTAAATTTATTTCCAACATTATCATTAAAAGTACCATCCTTGTTTAATATATTAATAAACTCTAGATTATGTTTTTTACCTAACTTATAGTCATTAAAGTCGTGAGCAGGGGTTATTTTTACACAACCTGTTCCAAAGTCCATATCGATAGAGTCATCAGATATGATTTTAATAAGCCTATTCGTTAATGGTAATTTAGCTTTTTTATTTATAAGGTCTTTGTAACGGTCATCATTTGGATTAACACAAATTGCTGTATCACCAAATAATGTTTCTGGTCTTGTTGTTGCAACAGTAAGTGTTTTATCGCTATCTTCAATTTCATAGTTTATATGATATAAGTAACCAATTTTTTCAACATTAGTTACTTCTAAATCTGATATTGCAGTTTGGAGTTTTATATCCCAATTAACCAGCCTATTGCCTCTATAAATAACCCCTTCATTGTAAAGTGTAATGAAGACTTTTTTAACCGCATTACTTAAGCCATCATCCATTGTAAATCTATTCCTATCCCAATCAGCTGAAGAACCAATTCTTTTTGTTTGAGAAATAATAGTGTTACCTGACTTTTCTTTCCATTTCCATATCTCATCAACTAAGCCCTTTCTTCCAATGTCATGCCTAGTTTTACCTTCCCTAGCAAGATTATTTTCTACCACTAGCTGTGTAGCTATACCAGCATGATCTGTTCCTGGTTGCCATAAGACACTTTTTCCTAACATTCGATTATATCGGATTAATATATCTATAATTGTATGTTGAAAAGCATGACCCATATGCAATGTCCCTGTTACATTTGGAGGAGGGAGCACAATAGAGTAATTTGACTTTAAATCTTTAGCAGAAAAACAATCATTATCTATCCACTTTTTATATATGGAAGCTTCTAGATCTTTTGGTGAGTATTTTATATCCATTTATAAATTTTCATGTTTTACATCAAGATTATTTTTTTTATAATACAAGTACTTTTCTCTTGATATAGTTTTCTTGTCTTCATCGTGAGCAACTATTTCTATTATAATTTCATGGTCATTATCAGTAGTGTCTAATACCGTGTCTATATTCAGTATGACATTATAGTCTTTTTCTGTTATGGAATCATTCTTATAATCATTCTTGTATAAGAGTACCGGAGTGGTGCAGTCATACATGATATTTGTTGAGTGCGGAATAAAAGTCAGTTGTTCAAACGTCCATAGAAGCTGATTAATGTTATCTATAAATTCTTGATTACTTGATTTAACAATAATTTTATGTCCATCATTATAATATTTTTTAATAATCTTGCAGACTGATAAATTCATATCATCTTGTTCGTTTAATATATAAAAATAAACTTTCTTTTTCAATTTATTGATTTGATAAAATAAAATCGATTAACAGGCTAACCGGTCGTCCTGTAGACCCTTTGTTTTCACCAACTTCCCATGCTGTACCCGCTATATCTAGATGAGCCCAGTCAACACCTTCTGTAAATTTTGCCAAGAATGCAGCAGCGGTTATTGCGCCACCATACCTTCCCCCGATATTCTGTATATCAGCAAAATTTGTCTTTAATTCTTCAAAATAATCATCATATAAGGGTAATTGCCAGACACGATCTCCTGTTTTGTCAGCAGATTTTTTAATTAATTCAGCAAGTTTATCATTATTTGAGAATAAGCCACTTGGATATTTTCCTAGCCCAGCTAAAACAGCTCCTGTTAATGTTGCCATATCTAGCATATATCTTGGTTTGAATTTTTTGGCATATGTTAGTGCATCACATAGAACTAACCTTCCTTCAGCATCAGTATTAAGTATTTCAATTGTAATTCCAGACATACTTGTAACAACATCACCCGGTCTTGTAGCTTGGCTTCCTGGCATATTTTCTGCACATGCTATTATTCCGACAACATTTGTTTTTACATTCATTTCAGCACATGCTCTCATTGTACCAATAACACTTCCTGCTCCAGACATATCAAATTTCATTTCATCCATATTCCCAGGTGGTTTCAAAGAAATACCTCCTGTATCAAAAGTAATCCCTTTACCAACTAGAACTATAGGGTCTTTATTTTTTAATGGCATATATTCAATTGACACAAGTTTTGCTGGCTCTTTACTGCCTTGAGATACAGATAATAACGAACCCATACCAAGTGATTTCATTTTGGCTTCATCAAGAACTGTAACCTTTATTAATTTATTAATCTTTTTAAGCTTTATGGCCTCCTTGCTTAAATATGTTGGTGTACATATATTTGGTGGAGTATTACCCAGATCTTTAGCTAGCTTAATTCCATTTGAAATAGCTTTCCCTATTAATATTGACTGATTCAATACTTTAGATGGAATTATGATTTTAGAGACAAAGTTACATCTTTTTATATGCATGATTGTTTTATCTTTTTTATAAGAATACCTGTAAAGACCATTTTCAATTGAACTGACTAAAAATTCAGGAGATATAGAAAGGTCTTTAGATACAAGATTGTCTATGTTTAGGGATATTAATTTAGTATTCGTTTTTTTTATTTTCTTTATAATTAAACTTATTGCTTGGCTTAACTTAATAGGTCCAAATTTAACTTTATCACCAAGACCAAAAACTATTATTTGAAATTTATTTTCTATATCGTCAAAAGTTCGATTATCACCAATATCACCAGTGAAGTTGTTATTATCTAGACACTTCTTAATTAACGTTAGCGCTGCACTGCTAATAGATTTATTTAGGTGAGACAGTTTTTTATCTGTAAACATGCCTACCAGGTATATATCCGTATTACCTTTTAATTTTTCCGATATTAAGCTTTTATAATCCATTTTTTTACCTTTATGTGAGAATATGTACTAGATATTAACATTATTTTTAAAAACTTGTTAAAATTTGGTAAAATAAGTCACTACAATGAAGATTCTTGAAAAATATTTACTAAAAGAGATTCTGGGATCATCCTTATCGGTATTATTGATATTTATGGTGATTTTATCATCAAATACTATGTTGAGACTAGTTGAAGAAGCTTCGGCAGGCACATTCCCAACATATTTATTATTTCCGGTTATTTTTGTTAAAATTACCCAATATTCAATATACATAATACCCATCAGTCTATTTTTTGGAATTATTATTTCTCTAGGTAGGTTTTATAATAGCAATGAGATGGCTGTTATATCTGCTTCTGGACAGTCTATATTTGACATAGCTATTATCATAAATAAGATAATTATCCCATCATTTTTGATAGTTGCATTATTTGCGTTATACATAACTCCTGCTGTTACTGAGTATAGATCTAAATTAGAACATAGGCTTGATAGTGAAGAAAGGATTGAGGAAATAAGACCAGGAAGATTTACGTCCTCTCAGAATGGAAAAGCTACTTTTTTTGTTGAAAGTTCAAATAAAAATATTCTTAACAAAATATTCTTTAATTCATCTGATGAAAGAGGGTCAACAGTAGAAAATGCTAAATCAGCTACTTATTATCAGGATGAAAATAATCATAGATTTATTTTACTAAAGGACGGCGTTATTATAGAGACCTTGTCTCCTGTCGATGCAAATACAAAAACTACTGAGTATAAAGAGCATGGTTTGATGTTAGGCAAAGCATTAATAGGTTTTGAAAATAGCAGTCTTGAGGCAAAAAGTACATATGATTTATTCATGTCAAATAGCTTGGCATCCAGGGCAGAACTTCAGGCTAGGTTGATGCTACCGCTGGCGACAATTATATTGGGTTTTTTAGCAATTCCGATTAGCTATTCATCACCACGGAAGGGAAGGTATGACAAAATATTTCTAGGTGCATTGGTATATTTTTTATACTTCATTGGAATGTCGGTTGCAAAAAAAATGTTTTTATTAGAATTAACGCCTAATTTTTTAGGATTATGGTGGTTACATTTAATTATGATTTTAATAATAATTGGAATTTATTATCAAGATAAAAACTCAATACCAAGAAGGCAGTAATGATAATTTATAAATATTTATTTAATAGATTTATCTTGGGATTCATAGTAAGTCTTACTGTGTTGGTTTCAATAGAGACGTTTTTCTCATTTACAGCAGAGCTAAAGCATTTAAATATTGGAGATTATAATATGTTAGTAATCACTAAATATATAATTTTAAATATACCAAAAAGCTTAGAGATTATGTTCCCATATGCGGTATTAATTGGATCAATGTTATCTTTAGGCGCAATGTCGTCAGATATGGAGTTCATATCAATGCAGTCAGCTGGAATATCAGTATCAAAAATAATAACAATTATTTTAATTCAAGCGTTTCTATTATCTAGTATTTTTTACTATATAACAGATTCTCTCGTCCCTAAATACAGCAATAAGGCTGAGATGAAAAAGAATTTTTCATTAAATAAAAAATTAATTTTCAATAAAAATGGAGTTTGGTTTAAAGATAAGAATGCTTTTATTAAAATAAGTGAAATATATTCAGATATAAAGCTCACTGGTATAGTTATATATAATTATGATGCCAATGATTCTTTGTCTTCAATTAAACATATACGCCATGCTGAATTTATTGATAACAGATGGTATCTTCAAGAAATTAACGAGACAATAATTAATGATTCATTAATAACAAAAAAATATTCCAAAGAAAGTTATATTGATAATCTTATTGATAGAAAATTAATCAATATCAAGACTTATAAGTCTTCAAGTTTATCATTAGCTGATGTTAGTCAAAATATTAGCTATTTGGTGAAAAATAACTTAGATCCGAATATACAGAAAAAAATATACTGGGAAAAGATATTTATGCCCTTGTCTACAGTTGTAATGTTATTTTTATCAATGCCATTTATATTTGGCAAACATAGATCATCAAATCTCAGTAAAAGACTAGTTTTGGGTTTATTTATAGGAATTGGGTTTTTTATTATTACATCAATATTGCCTAATCTAGGCATGGTGCTTGGTATACTGCCATTCATAAATGTACTGCTGCCACATATATTATTTATAGTTTTAGGGAAATACTTACTAGAATACCAATTAAGAGATGGGATTGGATAATATATTTTTTCTTATAATTTGACTAATTTTGTTTTAGAAAGAATGTCTTGTAATGACTCTTTATGAAATAATAAAAATAGATGGCCACCTATTAAGGCTATAAAAATTCTAATTAAACACTGACTTATCAACAATTCTTTTCCATTATCTTTATTCACTATATATGATTTCCAGCTTTTCATTCCTAGGGTTTGATTATGTTTAATCCAAAACCATAAATAGTAAGTTATAATTATAGATAATAAATATAGTTGATAAAAAATATTTTGCCCAATCCCTTCACCATTTGAAAATACCATCAATGGAAGTGTAAAGAAAAATAATGTCGAGAATAATAGTAATAGATCATATATACAAATTATTATATTTTTTGTAAAACCAATATTTATATAATTTATTTTTTTCATAATTATAGATTGATATCAAATGGTATAACTTCGACAATATCACCTTTTTTTATTTTTTCTGTTTCTGAGGATAGTCTTATATAGCAGTTTGCCTTTGAGAGTGAGGATAGAATATTAGATCCTTGGAGACCTGTTGTATTTACAATATTGATTCCATCTTTCTGTTCTAGTAATCCTCTTTTATACTCAATCCTACCTTTTTTTTTAGAGAGAGCAGATTTTACTTGAGCTTTTATAGTTAACTTTGAAGAATGTGGCATCTGCAATATTTTTCTGATTGCAGGAATAATAAATATTTGAAATGTTACAGCTGCTGATACAGGGTTTCCTGGTAGACCGAAAAATAATGCATTTTTTATCTTTCCATGTGCCAGAGGTCTTCCTGGTTTAATCGCTATTTTCCAAAAATTAACTTTCCCAACTTTTCTTAGCGCACTTTTTATATAATCCGCATCTCCTACAGATACTCCGCCAGTTGTTATGATAATATCTGATACTTTTGCACATTCTTTTAATTTTTTAGCCAGTATCTCCTCATTGTCTTTCACAACTCCCATATCTTTAATCTGAACTGGTAATTCACTTAATAGTCCAAAAAGTAAATATCTATTGCTATCATAGATCAGTCCTTTTTTTAATTTCTTATTAATAGAAATAAGCTCATCACCAGTGGAAAAAAAACTTACAATTGGTTTTTTAAAAACATTTATTTTTCTTATACCGAGAGATGACAATATTCCTAGATCTACATAGTTTATTTGTCTACCTTGCTTGATTACTGCATCACCTTTCTTTATATCTTCTCCAATATCTCTTATATTCTGATTTTTTTGAATAAAACCTGAGAATGAAATCATCCCATCTTTTTCGTCTGTCATTTCTTTCATTATGACTGCATCAGCATTATCTGGTATAACTGCACCCGTCATAACTCTTATGGTCTCCTTATTTTTTAACTTCTTACCATAAGCTTTCCCGGCTAAAGATATACCTTGCTCTTTAAGATTGTATTTATTTTTTTTTAAATTCTTGATATTGAGGGCATAGCCATCCATAGCAGAATTTCTAAAAGAAGGTATATTAATAGATGATTTTATATTTTTAGAAGCAATTCTTCCGAGTGAATCCATAATATTAATAGTCTCAATTTTTTTTATGGCTATTATTGATTTAAGTATTTGTTTAATAGCAGTAATTTCATCAAGTGCTGATGGGTCAAAGTCATTAACACAGCTATTTTTAATATTCTTATGCATGGGTTCCTTTACTATTAATTTTAAATTATAGTACAATAATTACTAGCCTTATGGATATAGTATATGCAGAATTCTTTAAATAACAATATTATTAATAATTATTGTGATTCGATATGGGTGGAAAAAGGTCTCTCAAAAAATACGATAAGTTCTTATGCATCAGACCTCAAGCAGCTAGAAAAATGGCTTGCCGCAAAAAATATAGATCTTCAATCTTGTAGCGAAATTGATTTGAATTCATATCTAGCAGAAAAGATAGATCGTGGTATTTTAGCTTCTTCGATTAATAGGAGCTTATCTTCAGTAAAAGGTTTTTATAGCTGGCTAATGCATAATAGTCTTATTAAATTAAACCCAAGTGAATTAATTGAATCGCCAAAAATTGGTAGAAAACTTCCAGTAAACTTAAGCGAACAAGATGTGGAAAAAATTTTAAATGCCCCAGACTGTAAAACATTACAAGGCAAAAGAGATAAGACAATTTTAGAGTTATTATATGCTACAGGTCTTAGAATATCTGAATTAACTAATTTAAAACTTAATCAAATTGATATTGTTGAAGGTATAGTGAAGGTAATGGGCAAGGGTGGAAAAGAAAGAATTATCCCTATTGGAGAAACTGCACTTGCATGGTTAGTTAGCTATATTGATCAAGTGAGAAATCAATTAGTGATAAGTGAAGACAATCTTTTTGTGTTTTTAAGTAATAAAGGCAAGCAAATATCAAGAAAAGTTTGTTGGAGCTTTATAGTGGCATATTCAAAAAAATCCTTAGAAAATAAAACTATATCTCCTCATTCCTTAAGACATGCTTTTGCCACTCATCTCCTTAATCATGGCGCAGACCTGAGGTCAGTTCAGATGTTATTAGGTCACTCAAGCTTATCTACTACTCAGATATATACTCATGTAGCAAAAGAAAGATTAATTAAATTTCATACAAAATACCACCCGAGAGGATGAATACTATGCGTAAAATATTTTTAACTATCTTTATGATGTCAACAATAATTTCTTGTTCGAATAATATTAATAGTACCGATGATGCTAAAAATGCTATGAAAGAAAAATATCCGAATATAAAAATAGACTCGATTGAGCGAGTAAATAATTCATTTTTTGAAATTATAATTCAAGATCAGCTATATTATCTTACTGCTGATTTTAAACATTTAATTGTTGGAAACGTGATTGATTTTCAGACTGGAGATAATCTTACGGAAAATAGATTAAAAAATGAAAGAGTGAAATATCTATCTAATATAAATAATGAAAATATTATTGTATATAAGCCCAAGGAAACTAAATATGTTATAACTATTTTTACGGATACATCTTGCCCATATTGCCAAAAATTACATAATGAGGTTGATAAGCTATTATTAAATAATATAGAAATACATTATGTTTTATTCTCTAGAAATGGTAATGATGATGAGGCGTATAATGATATGGTCTCCATATGGTGTTCTGAAAATCAGAAAGAAGCTCTAGATAAGGCTTTTAGTAATAATTTCCTAGAAACTAAAACTTGCGAAAACCCTATTGCTAGTAATTATTTAAAGGCTAGAGATTTAAAGGTAAATGGGACGCCAATGATTTATATGGAAGATGGGTCTATGATACCAGGATATGTATCTTCAGATAAAATAATAGATGCCTTAAGTAAGATCGCTTCCCGATAAATAAGCTCTATACCTTTTCTCTTCTGAAATCAAATAACTCTCGATTTCTTGAATGTATGATTGCTGATCTTCATGTTTATCGCTTTCTTTAATTAATATTAATTCACCTTTTGCTTTTTCAAGCGTGCACCACTTTACTTTTTCTTCTGTACAAAATACTTTATCTGCTATAAACCTTTTCCTTTCCAATAGCTGTTCATCTGTAAAAACATGAGGAGATTCAGAAAATAGTATTCTATAACTAATTTCTCTAAGTCTACGGTCTTGAAATTGTTTTGATATATTATATTTATTTCCCGCATCATCAGATTTTTTGAATAAGATAATTTTTTCCTTATCAGATGAGCTATAAAAGCCTCCATTGTATATTTGTGCTTCTAGAAATTCCGAGGGTTCACGTGTAACTTGAAAATCATCATAACGCTCAACCAAAGCAAAATTAGTTTTCTCAATAAAATCATCGCGAGATTTTATTTCATCAGATCTTTGCTTGAATATATCCATTTCATCATCTTTCAATATTTCAGAAGATTTCATAAAGTCTGCACTCAAGATTATAGGAGCTTTATTTGATTGATATAATCTAATAACTTTTTGTTTACTCTCCACCATGGAAATAATTTTTGATATGCCAGACTCATAATATTTTTTTGGCTCATAGTTGAGATCAAAAAAAGCCAATTCTTTATTATTATTAGGATTATTTGTCATAAAAGATAATGGTTTATATGTCACATTTGCAGCTGCATGTTCTGGTGCAGCATAAAAATAATCATGAGTTTGAATATATTCCATTAAATTTCTTGGACCTAATATTTTCATGCACTCATTCCAGTAATCAGGAGCCTTGTTCTTGATTATTCTTGCCACATCTATGGTTGCAAACACATCACTTAATGCATCATGCGCCTTTATATGTTGAATCCCATTTGCTTTTGCAATTAACTCAAGTTTAAATGAAGGTCTTTTTGTTTTCTCATTGATTGGAATTTTTATAATATTTTTATTCAGAGCGACTAGCCCCAAGACAATCTTGAATAAGTCAGTCCGTGAATTGTTCTCTGTGTTGGTAAGATATGGATCATGTAAAGATTGAAAAAAACCACTTCTAAGTATTTCTTCATCAAACCGTATACTATTATAACCTATAAAGACTGCTGGTCCCCAAGATTTAAATTTATCATGGACATAGTCCATCATATCGTAAAAAGATTGCTTATTTCTTAGATCATCAATAGGAACTCTTGTTACTAGCATGGCCGCAGGATGTGGAATTATGCCATCATTAAGTTTACATTTTTGATCTATTCTATCTAATTCTTTAAAATTTTCATCAAGGCATACTGCAGCTATTTGTATAGGTTGGCTGAATTTTGTATCTAAGCCAGTAGTCTCAAAATCATAAAACACATAATTCATTTATATTCTCGGTTATATATAGTAATATGATTTTAATTATACATCATCATAGTGAAAAAAAAATATACATCATCAGACATTGAAGTCCTAAAAGGAATTGAACCAGTTCAGAAAAGACCTGGGATGTATACTGATACAACAAATCCAAATCATTTGGTCCAAGAATTAATTGATAATAGTGTGGATGAAGCAATATCGGGGTATTGTGATGAAATTATCATACATCTTCATAATGATTATTCTATTACCGTTGAAGATAACGGAAGAGGTATGCCGGTAGATCCTCATCCAAAACATAAGGTTTCAGGAGTAGAGGTTATTATGACAAATCTACACTCAGGAGCAAAGTTTTCAGAAAAAAATTATAAATTTTCAGGCGGTCTTCATGGGGTTGGTGTTTCTGTAGTTAATGCATTGTCAGAATTATTAACTATGAAGATTTGCAGACAAGGAGACCCAAAAGAATATTCAATGTCTTTTAAAAATGGAAAGCTTTCAAAAAAACTTGAATCTAAAAAAAAGACATCAACTAAAAAACAGGGAACTTCAATTACATTTAAAACTAACTCTGATTATTTTGATAGCTTAAATCTTAATGTAAAAGAGTTAATTCATTTGATTAAAGCAAAATCCATACTTCAGCCAAAATTAAAATTAAAATTTATTGATGAAAAGTATAATACTGGAAATCAGGAATTCTTTCATAACGGTAGTCTTAGTGATTACATTATTTCTGAAAATGATTCTACTTCTGAATATTTCCCCAAAGAGTCATATTATGGAGCAATCGATGCAGAGAGCTATGTTATGGAATGGTCAGCATTATGGATTCCTGAGTCAACAGAACCTCTACAAGAAAGCTATGTAAATTTAATACCAACCATATATGGTGGGACACATGTAAATGCTTTCAGAGCAGGATTAGTTGATGCAATGAGAGAATTTTGCGATCGCAGAAACCTCTTACCTAGAAATGTTAAATTAACACCAGAAGATATTTGGAAAAATGTGTCATTCATTCTGTCATTTAAGATGAGTAACCCTCAGTTTTCAGGACAAACAAAAGGTAAATTACAGTCAAACCATCTTTTAGCTTCATTAACATCAAAATTAAAAGATAAATTTGAATTATGGTTAAATAAACATTCTGAAGCTGGTGAGAAACTAGCTGAACTTGCAATTAGTAATGCACAGGCAAGAATTTTGTCATTGAATAAAGATTCAAAAAAAATAAACACAAGGTCTGTTTTACTTCCGAGCCGACTTTCGGACTGCACATTGAAAGATATTAAGGTGACTGAGCTATTTCTTGTAGAAGGTGATTCTGCTGGTGGTTCAGCAAAACAAGCTAGAGATAGGTCATACCAGGCAATACTACCCTTGAGAGGTAAAATATTAAATACATGGGAACTTTCATCTTTAAAAATATTAGAATCTAAAGAGGTTAAAGATATCAGCACATCTATTGGTGTTATACCGGGTTCAGATGATATATCTAAGTTACGTTATGGAAAGATATGTGTTCTTGCAGATGCAGACTCAGATGGACTACATATTGCTACTTTATTAACTGCATTATTCTATAAACATTTTTATCCATTAGTAGAAGCTGGGCATATATATATTTCTAAGCCACCTTTATTCAGAATAGATTATAAAAAAGAAACTTATTATGTAATTGATGAAACCGAGAAAAAAGCTATCTTGAAAAAACTTAAAATTGATGAAGATAGTCCATCAGTTTCTATCACAAGATTTAAGGGATTAGGAGAAATGAATCCTGGTCAATTAAGAGACACGACCTTGTCTAAAAAAACTAGAAAACTAATTGAATTGACATTATCACCAGGCAATAAAGATAATGTATTAATGGATATGTTGTTATCTAAGAAGAAATCTCTGGATAGAAAGTCTTGGTTAGAAAAGAAAGGAGATCTTGCGCAGATAGATTAAGATATGGATATAGACTTAGAAAAAATCATCAAAGAATCAGATAAATCAATAGAACGATTGCCTATTAAGGATTTTTCAGAGGAAGCATATTTAAATTATTCAATGTATGTAATATTAGATAGAGCTCTCCCGCATATATCTGATGGCCTTAAGCCTGTCCAAAGAAGAATCTTATATGCAATGAATGAATTGTCTTTAAGTCATACGTCTAAGTTTAAAAAATCAGCAAGAACAATAGGTGATGTTTTGGGGAAATTTCATCCTCATGGAGACACAGCATGTTATGAGGCAATGGTAATGTTGGCACAAGATTTTTCTTATAATCATGCTTTTATAGAAGGTCAGGGTAACTGGGGTACCCAGGATGATCCTAAGTCATTTGCAGCCATGAGATACACAGAATCAAGGCTTACAAAATTTTCAGATTTATTCTTAGATGAAATAAATATGGGAACTGTTAAATGGGCTCCTAATTTTGATGGAACTCTTGATGAGCCTAAAACCCTTCCTTCAAAAGTACCTAATATATTAATTAATGGTAGCTCTGGTATTGCCGTAGGAATGTCTACAGATATTCCGTCCCATAATCTAGCAGAAATAATAGGAGCTGTTATTAAATTATTGGATAATCCTAAATTATCAACTGAAGACTTAAGAAAGATTGTTATTGGCCCAGATTTTCCAACAAAAGGTGAAATAGTATTAAACGAGTCTGATCTAGATGAAATTTATCTCTATGGAACAGGCAATATTAAAATTCGAGCAACATATGAGTCAAATGGAAAAGAAATAATTATAAACTCTATACCTTATCAGGCTAATACAACAAAAATCATTGAACAAATACAAGAGCAAATATTCCTTAAGAAATCATTATTTCTTGAAAGTGTTATGGATGCATCTGATCAAGAGAATCCAGTTAGAATTATTTTAAAGATAAAAGGTAGAACTCATAATATTGACGACGTCATGTCTCATTTCTTTTTTACAACTGATTTAGAAAAAAATCTTAGAGTTAATCTCAATATGATTGGTCTAGATGGAAAACCACAAGTCAAAAACTTACAGAAAATTTTATTAGAATGGATTAAATATAGGCTAATAACTATTACTAATAAACTATCTTGGGAACTAGATAAAATACAAAAACGAATACATATATTAGACGCATATATTATCGTATATAATAATTTAGACAAAATTATTAAAATTATAAGAAATGAAGATAATCCAAGAAAAGTGCTCATTGAAAATTTTAAATTCACTGATGCGCAATATGAAGCAATCATTAATATGAAAATTAGAAGTTTAGCTAAGCTTCAAGAAAAAAATATAGTTGAAGAGTTAAAATCATTAAATCAAAATGAAAAAAAAATTATTGCTATCCTTAAATCAAAAAATAAACTCAACAAATATTTGAAGGATGAGTTGACTGAAGTCCTCGATGATTTTGCTCGTGAAAGACAAACAAAAATATCAAATGTTATATCTTCTAAAGCAATTGAGGTCAAAGCTATCGTAAACACTGACCCCATCACATCTATTTTATCTAAAAATGGTTGGCTTAAATTTTCGAAAGGTCATGATATAGACATTAATCATGCGGGCTTTAAAACTGGAGATGAATATCTTTTGCATGAAAATGCGTATTCTGACAAACCGTTGGTTTTTTTAGATCAACTAGGCTTTGTATATAATTTAGATTCAACAAAAATTTCTATATCACGTGGACAAGGAGAGCCTCTCAGTAAATATTTCCAGATACAAGACGGAGTATCTGTTGTAGGAATGCATCTTTTAACTAAAAAATTATCCATTCTAACAATGACTAATTACGGGTATGGCTTTATCTGTTTATATGAAGATTTAATTGTGAAAAACAAGAAAGGTAAAACTTTGTTACGTACGAAAGATTCGTTAGCGGTTAAATCAATAAGCGTTGATCTTGACACTGATCTATATTATCTGATAATCACTGATGCTGGCTATATGTTAGTTAGTAAAATTAAGAATGTACCTATTTTATCCAAAGGTAGAGGTGTAAAATTAATAAATATTCCTAAATCAAGTGAAGAAAGCATAGTTTTTACAAGTGTTTTAAGAAAAGGAGAGTCTTTAAGTTTCTCTTATGATTCGAATAGAAAGAGAGTAATGGACTTTAATATTCTTAAAGGTTTTATTATGGAAAGAAATAGAAGAGGGAAGAAAATTGATAAGAAGTTTTTACTTGAAAAAGTAAAAACAACCTATAATATTGAGTAGAGGAAACACATGATGAGTAGAGGAAATATATGAAAAGAATCTTATTTTTTATAGTGACAAATATCGCAATATTGCTTGTTTTAAGCATATTTTTATATTTTATAGGCTTTACTGGAATTTTGCAGAGCAATGGAATTGATCTTGATTATGATTCGCTTATGCTGTTCTCTCTTGTTTTTGGTATGGGTGGCTCATTTATCTCTCTATACTTGTCTAAGTGGATGGCAAAAAAAATGGCTGGAGTACAAGTTATAAGTAAGCCTTCAAATGATTTTGAAAAATGGTATCTACAAGTTGTCGAAAGACAATCAAATAAACTGAATATTAAAATTCCAGAAATTGGTATTTTCCAATCAGCTGGCCCTAATGCTTTTGCTACTGGGTCATCAAAGAATAATTCATTAATAGCTATTAGTTCAGGACTCATTAGTAATATGAGCAGAAATGAAGTAGAGGCTGTTATAGGACATGAGATGAGTCATGTCGCTAATGGGGACATGGTTACTCTTGCGTTAATCCAAGGTATTGTAAATGCATTCGTGATTTTCTTTTCTAGAGTAATTGGTCATTTTGTTGATCGTGTAATACTTAAAAATGAAAGAGGGTATGGTATTGGCTATTTTTTTACAGTAATCTTTGCCCAGGTTGTTCTTGGCATACTCGCATCAACAATAGTTATGTGGTATTCAAGACAGAGAGAATACCGTGCAGATTATGGTGGAGCAATGCTTACATCAAAAGATGATATGATTGCATCATTGCGCGCATTAGAAAAATGTACAGCTGCCAAATTGCCTGATCAAATGTTAGCATTTGGTATATCGAATAAAGGACAAAAATCTTTTGCCCAAAAATATTTTTCTTCTCATCCGCCACTAGCTGAAAGGATTGAAAGATTACAACAGACAGATTTTACTTCAAATTTAGATCAACATAGCGCAAGCTAATGGCTGATAATTCTGCGCTCTTAAGAAATGGTAACAAGATTCTCATAGATAATGAACCATACCTGATACTTGATAATAGTTTTGTTAATCCTGGGAAAGGCCAAGCTTTTACAAAAGTAAGAATTCGTAACCTTTTGAATAATAAAGTCCTTGAAAAAACTATTAAAATTGGAGAAACAATTTTAGAAGCAGATGTTATGAACACAAAGATGCAGTTCTTATATAGAGAGAATGAGATATACTTTTTTATGCATCTGTCTACCTATGAACAGTCGGAAGTTAATGAATCTATCCTTAGTGATAACACAAAGTGGTTAATAGATGGCGATGAATGTGATGTAACAATTTGGAATGATAATGTAATTCAAGTTGATCCTCCTAAATTTGTAAATTTAACTGTTAAATCTACTATGGATGCAATAAAGGGAGATACTGTATCGTCTACTCTTAAGGAAGCTATCATGGATAATGATGAAATGATAATGGTCCCCATTTTCATTAAAGAAGGAGAGTTGATTAGAATTGATACAGAAAATAGTGAGTATGCTTCTAGAGTCAAATCATGAGCAAAGTGAAAAACAAGAGAATGGAAGCTCAGCAATTAGTGCAAGAGAGTAAGGTAAGGAAAAATGCTAAAATAATTTCAGTTTTATTTTGGTTTGGTTCAAGTTTATATATTTACTCTACAGATGTTGGATTTTCAGATGTTTATTCATGGAAACCATTCATCTTTTTTATTTTAGGGCCAATATTCTCTGCAGTAGTTTTTGGTAACATAATATATGCGTTACAAAAGATCATAGAAAAACTCTTGATAAAAGGCTTGGCTGACACTAAACCAGGACTGATTCCACCATTAATAGTTGTTATATTCTTTTGTGTTTTAATAGGTATGTTTTTGGTTATTTTTGAATTTTCAAAAGCCTTGCAATTCTTGCTCCATTAAGATGAAAAATAACTTTACCTTAAATGATGATTTCAATGAAATTATAACGCTTTTTGAAAACTCAAATAAAAATATATTTATCACTGGTAAGGCTGGAACAGGAAAATCATCTTTAATCAACCATATAAAAAAAAAGACACATAAAAATTTAATAGTCTTAGCACCTACTGCAATTGCAGCATTAAATATTAATGCCAAAACTATACATTCTTTTTTTAATTTTCCATTTCATGTTATTACTCCAGATGTAATTAAAAAACATTATAATAAAAAACTAATAAATCAAATTGATACTATTCTCATTGATGAAGTTTCTATGTTGAGACCAGATATTATTGATGCAATTGACTTAACTTTGCAGATTACTCGAGGAAATAAAGACCCCTTCGGAGGAATTCAAATAATATTAGTTGGCGATCTATACCAGCTTCCTCCAGTAGTAACTAATAATGAAATAGATGTAATGAATACATTATATCCTGATGGTCATTTTTTCTTTAACTCAAATATTATAAAGAAAATTGATTTAGTTAAATTTGAGTTATCTCAGGTTTTTAGACAATCTGATACTAAACTTATATCGTTACTCGATAGAGCAAGAAAAGCCAAGCTGGATGATGATGATCTTATGGTATTCAATAAACGTTTAGTAAACACTGACTTTGTTGTTCCAGAAGAAGTCTTAACACTATCAACTAATAATTATAAGGTGAATAGTATTAATGCATCCAACCTAAAAAATATTCATTCAAAAGAATTTACTTATCATGCAGAAATTGATGGAAGATACAAAGGTGTACCAGTTGATGAGGAGCTTAAGATAAAAGTTGGCGCACAAGTGATGTTGGTTAAAAATGGAAAAAATTGGGTTAACGGAACATTAGCTACAATCGATAAGCTTACGAAGAATGAGATACATATTAAAGTCAAAGATGAAGTTTATTTGTTAGAACCAGAGAAATGGGAAAAGTTTGAATATACGATATCTGATAAAAAAATCAGTTCCTGTGTCAGCGCTACCTTTACTCAGTATCCTCTAAAACTTGCATGGGCAGCTACTATTCATAAATGCCAAGGCCAGACTTTTGAAAATATTATTATTGATATGGATTATGGGGCTTTTGCACATGGTCAAACTTATGTTGCTCTTAGTAGAGTAGTTTCATTGGATGGTTTATTTTTACGAAAACCTTTAAGAGGTGAAGACTTTATTTTCAATCCAGCTATTAAGAATTTTCTTGAGTATTAAAAAATTATCTTATAAATTATTTAGAAATATATAAATTCCATATAAAAGTATAGTTATATTTAATATTTTTGAAAATAGTTGACTATTTATTTTATTATAAAAATATTGCGCCACAAAGAAACTAACAATAGGAATATATAAATAATATAAATTACTTATAACTAATGTTTTGTAAAAAATATTAATAAATAGCAATTGAATGGTTCCAAGGATTAAATAGCCACTTGCAATATTGTGGCGCATTAATTTTTTTTGTTTATTTAGGTTTGCGCATATTAACGTAAGGAAGCTGCCTCCAAGATTTGTAAAACCATGTATTAGGCCCAAAATAATTAAGCTTATATTTATTCTTTTATTACTATGATTATTAAAAATAACATTTTTAAAATTTGATAAATTTATAATTGAAAAAAATATTATTGTAAATGATGTTAATAAAATAAAGTTGATACTATTTTCATATTCCATTAATACAAATAAAGCAAATATTAATGGAGTTATGCAGTATAGTAGAATTTTCTTATTAAAATCTGGATCAACCTCTTTGCTATACATAACTTGTAGGAAACTAATTGGGATTGAAAATGGAAGTAAAATATTAAGAACATCAAAAAAATTATGCCCTAATAAAAGAAATGTTGGCGTGCCAATTAGCAACAACCCAATACCAAATATTGATTGAAATATTGATAGTAAAATAATTATTAGTAATTCAATAATATCCATTATTTTTACTTATTAAAAGCTCCTCTTGATAAATGATGTTAATATTATTTTATATAATCTGCGTCATATCTAATAATATCTTCTTCAGATAATATTTTTCCTAACTGTGTTTCTAAAATTATAAGAGGCACTGACGAGTTATTAGTAATTTTATGTTTTCTTTTTTCAGGCACAAATGCAGACTGAGATTCTTTTAATATTGTTTTTTTTGTACCAATAAGTATATCAGCTTTACCACTTAAAACTATCCAATGTTCAGATCTATGATTATGTTTCTGAAGAGAAATGCTTTGTTTTGGTAAGATTACAATTTTTTTAATCAGATATTCATTTTTTTTAACTAGTAGATTATAATAACCCCAAGGTCTTTTAACTATTTTACTCATAAATAAATTATAACAAATAAAAGGGAATTAAATTAGATATTATGAGATACAGTATATTGGCGAAAGATAAAACTCATAATCCAAGCAAGAATATTGTTGATGGAACAGTTATATTTACTCTTATTGTGGGTTTAATATTTTTATATTTTGGAATGAGGTTTAAAAAAATATGGATAAAATTTTGGGGAATTTTCACAATAATTGCATGTTTAATATATTTTAATTACTCATAACTATATTTAAAGTAAAAAGACTACTTTAGATGCATATTCGGACGATAACTATACATATGAAAAAAATTAAAGCTAAGCATGTAACAAATGTCTTGCTTATACCTTAATTGTATTACTAATAGTGGGTTTCTTTATTCTCAATGAAAAAATTTATTATTTTAATAGCTCTATATAGGAAATTAATTACTACTTTTAGAATATTTTTTGTAACGAAGAGATATGTATGTTTTAATAAAAATATATGGATATCGGTATTTTAAAGGAGAGTGCTCATAAAGAGAGAAGAGTAGCAGTCACTCCAAATGTAATCTCTAAAATTCGTAAACTTGGCTACAATATTCTTGTAGAGAAGGGACTTGGTTTAAATGCTAACTTTTCTGATTTAGAATATATTAAAGCTGGAGCAGTGATTTCTGATACTAGTAGTATCTGGTCTTGCAATGTCATACTTAAAATTAATAAACCAGATGAAGATGAGGTAGATAAACTTTCTAAAAATCAAACTTTAATATCATTTTTTAGCCCTTCTACACATCCTGATTTATTGAAAAAATGCGCCAAAGATAATATTAATATTTTATCAATGGACTCAGTGCCAAGAATTTCCCGTGCCCAAAAAATGGATGCATTATCATCAATGGCAAATATCGCAGGATCAAGAGCTGTTATTGAGGCTGCATATACTTTTGGAAGATTTTTTGGCGGACAGATAACTGCGGCAGGTAAAATACCTCCGGCAAAAGTATTAATTATTGGGGCTGGTGTTGCAGGTTTGTCAGCCATTGGAACTGCATCGAGCCTTGGAGCGATTGTTCGAGCTTTTGATACAAGACCAGAGGTTAAGGAGCAAGTTGAAAGTCTTGGTGGACAGTTCTTAACAGTAAGTCTTGATGAGGATGGATCGAGTACTGATGGCTATGCAAAAGTTATGAGTAAAGAGTTTATTGATGCTGAAATGTCTCTTTTTAAAGAACAATGTCAAGATGTGGATATTATTATTACTACGGCACTTATTCCTGGTAAAGAAGCTCCTAAACTAATCACAAAAGAAATGGTTGATTTAATGAAATCAGGCTCTGTAATTGTTGATTTAGCTTCTCAGCAAGGAGGGAACTGTGAATTGTGTAATCGTGATGAAATAACTGAATATAATGGAGTCAAGATTATTGGATATACAGATCTGCCGTCTAGACTTCCATCTCAATCTAGTGAGTTATATGCAAATAATTTGTATCATATCTTAGATGAGCTTACACCTGATAATAATGGTGTTATAAATATCAACATGGAAGATGATGTTATCAGAGGAATGACTGTAATTAAAAATGGAGAAATTACTTATCCGCCACCAAAAATAAAAGTTTCTGCAACACCTAAAACACAAGAAAAGAAAATAGAGAAATTAAAACCAGTAATAGAAAAAAAAGGTTCGTTTCTTCCAGGGTTCATTGCAATATTTTTATTATTCTTAGTAGGGGCATTTGCACCAGAATCTTTCATGAATCATTTTACCGTATTTGTTTTATCATGTTTTATTGGTTATATGGTCATATGGAATGTAACTGCTTCGTTACATACGCCATTGATGTCTGTTACAAATGCGGTCAGTAGCATAATAATTATTGGTGCTCTTACGCAGATATCATCAGTTAATACACTTTCATTGATTCTTTCAGGGTTTGCAGTCTTTATTGCAAGTATAAATATTTTTGGAGGTTTTGCTGTAACCAAAAGAATATTAGGGATGTTTAAAAAATGAATTTAGAAATATTTAATATGGAAGTTGTTAGAGCTTTGTATATAGTCTCAGCAGTTTTATTTATTCTTACACTGGGCGGTTTAAGTAACCCAGAAACATCAAGAAGAGGCAATCAATACGGCATATCTGCAATGCTAATTGCAGTTACTGCAACTATCTTAGGGCCCCAAGTTTCAGGTAATTATAGTATAATGATAATTCTAATCTTGCTGGGTGGTTCTTTAGGTCTCCTGTTATCCAAAAGGGTTAAAATGACAGAGATGCCTGAATTAGTTGCCATCCTTCATAGCCTCGTAGGTTTAGCAGCTGTACTAGTAGGTATTGTAAATTTTATTAATCCAATTATAGAATATGTGGGCATCGAAAAAACTATTCATTCTATAGAAATTTACTTAGGAATTTTTATTGGAATGGTAACCTTTTCTGGATCTATAGTCGCATTTGGAAAACTTAGTGGAAAAATATCTGGTAACCCACTAATATTGCCTGCCAAACACTATTTAAATTTAATAATGCTTGTAGCTATTATTTACTATGGTTATCAATTTGTTTCAGTAGAAACTATTAATCATGCAATAAATCCACTAACAATGATGTTACTCATCTCGTTTGTATTTGGAATTCATCTTGTTGCTTCTATCGGGGGAGCTGATATGCCTGTTGTTGTTTCAATGCTAAACTCTTATTCAGGTTGGGCTGCATCTGTTACAGGATTCATGTTAAGCAATGATTTATTAATCGTTGTAGGTGCCTTAGTAGGAAGTAGTGGAGCAATTTTAAGTTATATAATGTGCCGTGCCATGAATAGAAGTTTTATCTCTGTTATTGCAGGTGGATTTGGAACTGAATCATCTGCAGTTTTTGTAAAAACTGAAGATCAAGGAGAAGTTCAAGCTATTGATATTGACGAATTTAAATCAATGATTGCTGCTTCGAAGAAAATAGCTATTATTCCTGGTTATGGAATGGCTGTTGCACAAGCACAATTTGTCGTGAATCAAATGATTCAGATGCTCAAGGATAAAAATATTGAAATAATTTTTGTAATTCATCCAGTTGCCGGAAGAATGCCTGGGCATATGAACGTCTTGCTTGCAGAAGCAAAAATTCCTTATGACATTGTCTATGAGATGGATGAGGTTAATGGTGGCTTTGAAAATATAGATTTATCAATAGTGATTGGGGCAAATGATATAGTAAATCCATCAGCTCTTGAGGATCCAAATAGTCCTATTGCAGGAATGCCTGTGATTGAATGCTGGAGAGGTACTCATACTGTTGTCTTAAAAAGAGGCATGTCCACTGGATATGCAGGAGTTGAAAACCCATTATTTTTTAAAGGTAATACAAGAATGTTGTTTGGTGACGCAAAAGAATCTTTGTCAAACGTCCTATGAACGTTTATAATTTTAATATAAAATATTCATAGTTATAAACGAGGAATCTACATGAAAAAACTATTATCAATCATTTTACCTGTATTCACAGTGGCTCTTATACCGTCACTAGCATTTGCAGGTGATTTACAATCAAACGATTTTGTTGGTGTATCATTTTGGATCATTTCTATAGCAATGGTAGCATCAACAGTCTTTTTTCTTGTTGAGCGAGATAGAGTTAACGATAAATGGAAGACATCATTAACAGTGTCTGCACTTGTAACTCTAATAGCAGCTGTACACTATTTCTACATGAGAGATGTATGGGTCGAAACAGGTCAAACTCCAACAGTATTTAGATATATTGATTGGCTATTAACAGTTCCTCTTCTAATGATAGAGTTCTACTTCATATTGGCAGCTGTAACTACTGTCAGCATAGGAGTCTTCTGGAGACTATTTTTAGGAACTATTGTCATGCTACTTGGTGGTTATCTGGGTGAAGCAGGCGTGATATCTGCAATGCTAGGCTTCATCATTGGGATGGTTGGCTGGATATATATTCTGTATGAAATTTTTGCAGGAGAAGCTGGACAGAAAGTTGCTGGTTGTGGAAGTGCTGGTGCACAAATGGCATTTACAGCATGTCGAACTATCGTATTAGTTGGATGGGCGGTCTATCCGTTAGGATATGTATTTGGATATCTAATGGGAGCAGCTTCACCAGAAAGCTTAAATTTAATTTATAACCTTGCTGATTTTATTAATAAAATTGGTTTTGGTGTATTTATATGGGCTGCTGCTGTTCAAGATTCAGCAAAAACTGCATAAATATTAATCTAAATTATAAGGGGCTAATTGTAGCCCCTTATATCATTCTCTTTGAAATATGAAAAAAGCAATTGTCATTGGTTCCGGTTTTGGTGGGCTCTCAATTGCATGTCGTTTGAAAAAACACAACTTTGATGTCAAACTTTTAGAAAAACAAAGTGATCTTGGAGGGAGAGCAAGAACTTTCACTCACAATGGTTTTAAGTATGATGCTGGCCCAACAGTTATTACTGCTCCATACTTGATTCATGAGCTATTCGAAATGCATGGAAAAGATAGTAAAGATTATTATAATTTAATTAAAGTTAATCCATTTTATAGATTTGTATTTTCTGATAAAAGCCATTTTGATTATGGTGATAATTTATTAGCTATGTTGCGAGTTATAAAGAAGCAATATTCTTATGAAGATGCTCTAGGTTATATTGCCTTACTTAAGCACTCAAAAAGAATATTCAAAACAGCTTTCACTAAACTTTCTGATAAACCCTTTGAGTCTTTAGGGAGCATGATGCCATATTTACCTGAATTATTAAGAATTAAATTTTATGAATCTGTTAATTCTTCAGTTTCTAAATTTATGAAAAATGAAAATTTAACTAAAGCTCTTAGCATGCATCCATTGCTAGTAGGAGGAAATCCTTACACAACAACATCAATTTATCTTTTGATTCAGTATTTGGAGTGGAAGTGGGGAGTCTATTATGCTGAAGGCGGCACCAGATCTATTGTAAATTCTTTAGAGAAGCTTCTAGGTGAAATTGGAGTTGAGTGTCATAAAAATACAGAGGTAATTAGAGTTGTTAAGAATAATAATAAAATAACTACTATAGAAACAGACAATGGTAGTTTCAATGCTGACCTTGTAGTTAGTAATGCAGATCCAAGTATGTTTTA
>DDCV01000122.1:0-5911 GCA_002335845.1 Rickettsiales bacterium UBA1997
ATTGCACTAATTTTGATCAGCTAATAACCGATGCTCAAAACAATGTTACAAATATTCAATGTCAAATTGATGATAAGCAATCTGGCAATTCTGCTATTGCAAGTTGCACAATCACCCCAACAAGTTCAGATCCAGAAACTTGTATCAATATAGCAGATTGCAATGCTAAAATAGCCGCCAAGCAGGCAGAAATTAATGATACCACAAGTTATAATGGCTTTAGCGTTGCGCAAGAACATGCCAGACTAAATGCAGCGCTGCGTGCTAGAGAGGCTTTATTTGAAAGTGAATCAAGAAAAATAGCCCTTAAGGAATCAGAAATAAATGGCATTTTGGATGGCTGTCAATTTCCGCGCTATAATTATCAGCAAATGTATAATTATAATTTTGATTCAAAAAATAGAGATGGAATTGATGGCAGCGCCTTGTCAAGAATTGATATGTCGCAAGCAGCTTCCTATCCGCCAGGAAAAGAATATCTTAGAATTTTTGATACGCTTGATTGCAAAATAGCGCGCGCTCTTGGCTTTGCTCCCAATGTTTCAGTGCCAAATATCTTGCTTATGATAGTTGGTGCCTTTTTGACTGGTGGTCTTGGTATTTTGTTTTTTGTGGGTGCTTTGATGTTTGGCTTTTTCATGATCTCCATCGCTTTTCGGGCGCTGCATCTATTCATCATGTCTATGATTGCTATGGCTGTGTTAATATATGTTTCGCCAATCACTATCACTTGCGCTTTATTCACCAAAACCAATGATATTTTCAAAAAATGGTATAAATCGCTAATGGGAGTTGCTTTGCAACCGATGATATTATTTGCCTATATCACCATGATGATTGCTGTTTTTGACGCGGTGATAATTGGCGATGCTAGATTTGAAGATACGAACACCAGCACTGCGCAGCAAGGTGCAGCAATAGCGCAAAATCCTGATGAGGCTGCAGAAAATATAATAAGCGGAATGGAGAAAAAGCTAGATTGCGAAGATAGAATAGGTGCTGGAGGTGAAGAGATTAAGCCAAATGAAACCAGCATTTATTGTATTTTTAGAATCAATGAACTTCAAGATCTCAACGGTTTTGAGCCTTTGGGCGTCAGTATCCCAATTTTAAGAAATCTTAACAGTGTCAAAATCATGACAATTCTTAAAGCGGCTTTGATTATGTTTGTTTTTATGAAATTTATCGACCAAATATCAACTTTAGCCAATAAGCTAGTGAATGGTGGGCTTAAAGAAAGTACAATTTCTCCGGGTAGTATGGCGCAAAGAACCGGCAAAATGCTGCGCGGCATTCAAAAAAGAGGAGCTAGAGCTTCACAAAAATTAACCAAAAGAGCTGGATCAGCCATTGGCGATAAAGTGCGCTCCAAAGGCAAGCGTCAAGCTCTGGAGCAAGGTGGCGATCATGAAGGTGGAATTAGTAAATCAGGTGGCAATCATCGAGCTGGAATTAGTGAATCAGGTAATAATCACCAAGCTGGAATTAGTGAATCAGGCGGCAATCACCAAGCCAAAATTGGCGAGTCGGATGATGAATCAAGAAAATAGAAACATTTCAGTCTTTATTGATGATTTTGTGCCAATTCATGTCTACTAGTTAGTGCACTGGTTAATAATAGTGTCTATTATAAATATCGCAAATATCACTTGCGCTATTACAAAAAATATGATATCATTTTTCAAATATGAGGCTTTGAGTATTTAAAGCCGAAGATATTAATTGTAATAAGTAAATAGATGACTGAAGAGATTAGACAAGCACTCGAAAAACTCAAAGAGTCCCAAAAAGTTGCACCCAACGAGGAGAAAAAGCAAGAAAAAAGCGTCTCTATCTCTAGTCTCTCTAGTCTCTTTAGTCGTAAATCTTCGAATTCTAATGATTATCACAAAGAAGACAGCAAAGTAAGAAAGGCTCTTTTTACTGTTGGCGTAGGAAAAAATCATAATAAAGATATAGAGCAAAACCCTGTTTTTGATTTGCTTAATACTGTGTCAGCCAACAAGCATCCTATCAAGGGCAAAAGCAAGGATAGTAGTGAAGAAAACTGCTATATTTTAAATATGAATTCCTTTGACGCAGGGGCTTCGGGATTAAATATTAAATTGCAAAAATCAAAAGAAAATGAGGATGGTTATACACTAGAAATAGAAACTGATCCAAAAAATGTTCAGATGGATTTAAGCAAATTAAAGCACAAAGAAAAAAAAGAGAAGGCGCATAATTTTTTTATGCTAAATCACGAAAATGCAAAAAAAATTGCACAAGAAGCACAAAATAATAGACGGCCTCTATCGATAGGTAAAGAACTAGGAGACTCAATATTTGATGTAGATAATAGTCAAAGTAATCCTTTTCAAAAACTAATTTTTGTAAAAGATAAACCTCAAAACACTCATCTAGCAATTGAGGATGCTAATAAGAAAAGTAGAACTCTATCATGGTTTGCGCCGAAAGTTAATATACTTAATATACTTCAATATGTTGCCAGAGATACACAACATATCTCTAACATAGTTCCTATTACAGTTCGAAAGGTTGAACATATAATAAATAAAAAAGACAAATCAATATTAATAGTTCAGGAGGATATTAATAAGCTTAAATTGATAGATCTTGTTTTTCATGAGTGCTTTGGTGAGCGAGAATATTATGAAGTGCGAGATGTTACATCAGCTTATGATAAAATTGTAGAAGGATTTGATCAAGCATCAACTAAAGAAAAATTAAGCACATTAAAAACATTATTCTATGGTGATAAGGAAGGCGAACATGAAAAAAGATTATCAAATATTGGTGCAACCTTTATTCATTGTATCCTAAAAGCTGCAGAAGAAGCTAAAGGCATTAGTTTTTCTGGAATTGGTAGCGAGGGTAATGCAAAATTTAAAGAGCAATTAAATATTCAGTTGCAAAATAATGAATATGGCAAGGAGATTATTAAAATTGCTGACTTAGATCTTTTGAATAAAATTGCTGTAAATTTCTCGCTTGCATTCCAACAAGTATCTTATGATCGACTGAATCCAAGCGGAAATCTGAATGAAGAGATGAAAAGTAAGACGAATGCTAATATGCAGCATCGCTTGTATCATGAAGGAGTTGGTGAGGAATATTTGCAATATAGAGGCGAAATATCAGTTTTACAGAATAATGAACTTGAGGATGAGGAGTTTATTAAAGAAAGTAATACAGTTGCTCTTGGCGCTGACACCGGTGTGTCAAATGCACAAGAAACTGGACGAAGAGTATCAGAAAGTAGCCAAGATAGTGATTCCTTATCTTCGATAATGCCGCCGTCTTCGCCGCGGGGTCGGGGGCGAGATAGTGGTGCTGGAGTATTTTCTGAAGGAGTGCGATCGGCTGGAAGTGTTGCTCAGTTTGGGGGAGGTAGAACAGGGTTCAGTGACGCATTGCAGCGGCTTAAGCTCAGGGAGTTTCAGATGTCGTTGTCAAGTCCTTTTGGAACGTCATTAAGAGGGTCGCACTCGCATTCGTCGCCACATACGGGCGTCCCGATGCATCGGACTATCAAAGCGAAGCCTCAGTCGCTGAATACGGATAATTGTGATCCTCTGGAACTTGTGAAGCAGCATGATAAGAATATTCAGAATAAGGAGCGTTATATTGATGCATTATTGCCACGGGAAGGGCAAAGCAGTTTAGAGTTTGATCGAGATGAAATTAGTACTTCAAATCAACCCGAAAGAGGCCCTGCTAATAGTCCGAAGCCGAATGCTGATAGATCATCGCAGACGAGTCCGCGGCCTAGTATTAGTATATCATCGCAGACGAGTCCGCCTGGTTATCGTGTTTCGGCATATGTATAGGTGAGTATTATAGATGGTTTTTGGTATTATTTATAAATGATCTCATATCTGATTTCAATTTCTTGGGTGCCTTCTTCATATATTATTTCTTCGAAATCTTTTTTGATTTTAAAAATGATTTCCTCTTGCTTTGATTGACCTTGTTTGAGCTTGTAGCTTTTGTGGCAAAGGCACTCATAGCGCTTGATGTAGTCTTGATATTTTGCTGGGATTACGGCATATTTTATGCTAAATTCAATGGGATTTTCTTTGATGGTAGCGACATTGGTTAGGGTGTAGCCAATGGCGTTTTTGCGTCCTGGTACGGTGTAGAGCTCTTTTTGCATGACCTGAAAATCGATGTAGGGCAGGCGATTGATATTGACAAATTTTACCTTCACTTTGCTGTGACTCTCTGATGAGGGCAGATATTTGGTGATATTGAAACCAACGCATGATCCAGAAGTGTTGCAATAGAGATTGTAGGGTTTGATTAGAAGTAAAGCCACAATGAATATGGCTGATAGGCGTAAAGAATATTTTAAAAAAGGGTGCATATTTATTTTTTAATTTTAAGAAAATACTAATTAGCGCACGGGTTAGTAAAATATCTTATTAAGTAAATCAATGTCAAAGACAATGTCAAAAATTTTTGATAATCATATTCCCTTTGAAAAATTTCAAAATTGGTTTAATCAAGCTAAATCGCGTCAGGATATTATTGAGCCAACTGCCATGTGTTTGGCAACAGTGGGAAAAGATGGCAAGCCGTCTTCGCGCATGATTTTGCTGAAAAAATATGATGAAAAAGGCTTTTGTTTTTTTACCAATTTGACAAGTCGCAAAGGCGGTGAGTTGGCTATTAATAAAAATGTGGCTTTGTGTTTTTATTGGGGAGCTTTGGGCAAGCAAATTAGAATTGAAGGCAAGGTTGAGGAAGTTACGGCAAAAGAGGCTGATGATTATTTTGCTTCTAGAAGAAGAGAAAGTCAGATTGGGGCTTGGGCTTCTAAGCAATCGCATGAAATGAATGAGTGGTCGGATTTTGAAAAGAGAATTGATGAAGTTACTAAAGATTTTAGTGATGCAACAATTCCTCGGCCACCATTTTGGTCGGGATTTCGGGTTGAGCCGCAGATGATTGAATTTTGGCAAGAGGGTGAATTTCGTATTCATAAAAGAGAGATTTATGGCAAATTGGCTAATGATAGTTGGCAAATGAAGGTTTTTTATCCTTAGAAAATCTTTTTGTTAAAATTAACATCGTTTGTGAACGGGTTAATAATTGAAATAATTTATTAGATAAAATGAGAGAAACAGAGTTTATTAATGTTTGTGAGCAAGAGCTGGAAAAAATAGGCGAAATGCTTGAAAAAAAAGATGTAAATTCAGCCCTTGATATTGAATATCTTGACGGTATTTTGAACATAGAAATTGTGGCTAATGGCAAGAAATATGTGATAAATCGCAATTCTGGCAATCAAAAAATATGGTATTCCTCGCCATTTTCAGGGGCTGATTATTTTACTTATGATGATAATAAAAATTCTTGGTTTAATGATTCTGGTGTGGAATTATCGGCTAAACTTTTCAATGAACTAGATCAAATTTTAAATGACTAAACAAATTCTTCTTATTGACGGCGACGGTATTGGCTTGGAAGTTGTGACTCAAGCGCAAAAAATTATCCAATATTTTCATGATAATTCTGATAAAAAATTTACTATCAGCAAAGCTTTGCTTGGGGGCTGCGCTTATGATGAATGTGGCACGCCTTTTCCGCAAGAAACTTTGGAATTGGCAAAGAAAAGCGACGCTATTTTGCTTGGGGCAGTTGGTGGGCCAAAATGGGAGGAATTAGATTATTCTGTGCGTCCAGAGCGTGGATTGCTTGGCATTAGAAAAGAGTTGGGATTATTTGCTAATTTGCGTCCAGCTAAGGTTTTTGATGCGTTAAAAGCAGCTTCAACTCTTAAAGAAGAGGTTGTTAGCGGTCTTGATATTATGATTGTGCGTGAATTGACTGGAGATTTGTATTTTGGCGAGCCGCGCGGCGTTAAAACGTTGGCTGATGGCTCAAGACAAGGTGTTAATACTATGAC
>DDCV01000122.1:6028-10779 GCA_002335845.1 Rickettsiales bacterium UBA1997
TGATATTGAATTGAGTCATATGTATGTTGATAATGCGGCGATGCAATTAGTTAGAAATCCAAAGCAATTTGATGTTATTGTGACGGGAAATATATTTGGCGATATTTTATCAGATACTGCTGCTATGCTCACTGGTTCTTTGGGAATGTTGCCTTCAGCTTCTTTGGGTGAAAAGAGAGAAAATGGCAAGCAATATGCTTTGTATGAGCCAGTTCATGGTTCTGCTCCTGATATTGCTGGGCAAAATAAAGCTAATCCAATTGCCACAATCATGAGTTTGGCTATGATGTTTAGATATTCATTTGGCTATGTGGCTGAAGCTGATATTATTGAAAAAGCTATTGAAAATACTCTAATAAAAGGCTACAGAACTGGCGATATTAATAATCTTGATAAAGCAGCAATTTCTTGTAGTGAAATGGGTGATGCTATTATTAAAGAAATTGACTCAATCTAACATTTTTATCTTCATCTTTTTTGTTTTAGATTCTAATTCTAATCTTGAAATAGCTAACTATGCCTACGATTAGAATCAAAATCTAAAACAAAAAATATTTTGATAAAAATGCTAGATGGGAATTGGTATTAGATTTTTCCTTAAAAATATTTTGCTAAAGATTTAATTAAAGATGGATTTTGGTATTATTTTTGATTAAATAAATTTTATGAAAAAAATAGTTAAAACTCTTTTAATTTTCTTCCTTATTTTTTATGCCGCTAGCCCGGCAAATGCACAGATAATTCGTAAAACTACATTTGATAAAAGGGCGCAATGTCTTGATGTTGGTGGCGTTTGGCGTAAATTTGGCAATGGTTGTGCTGATAGTTGTAAATCGCAATTTAGTGATTTTAATTTTTGTTCAATGGCCATCTCTTATGGTTGTGATTGTGGCGATAAATCTTGCTATTATGATGGCAAATGTATTTCTCATCAAGAATATGAGCAGATCAACTCAAAGAAAATGAAAATAAGAGAAATTGAGGCGCAAGAAGGCGATGAAATAAGAGAGGGTCAAAGAAAGCAGCTGGTAAATGATGTGATAATAAAGCTTATTGAGCGTTACAATATCCCTGTTGATAATCAGCAGCAGCAAGCTGCAAATTCAAATCAGCAAAATTCCAATTCGTCGCGATCAAATAAAAATGAAATTAGTGCCAATAGCAATGTCGCTAGTTTTTATGGTGCTAAAAATAGACTTCTTGGCAATAACCAGTCGGAGAAAATTTATTACAATAAAAAGCCGACAATTCAAGATGTGAGATTTTCTGCTATGGCGCCTTTGCAGCCAAAATCTAGCGCATTACTGCAAGATTATGATGATTCGAGCAAGGGTTTGGTAGGTGTGGCTGATAATGCTGTAAAAAATAATAATGCATCGCTAAAAAATTCTCGCAAAGCAACATCTTCAAATAATTCTGCAATTCCCGCTCTTTTTATGCAAAAAATATTAAGTAATAGCAGGCAAAAGTCATTAAATGATAAGAGTAATACTGAAAATTCGATCAAAAAACCTAATGATGCAATTTATGATAGCGAAAACCAAGGCAAGATTGAGGATTTAGAAAATGAATCAAAAAAAAGGATACAAATATTGCCGGTTAAATCTCCTCAAAATTAACTAATTTATGACAAGCAATAAAAATCTTTATATTTTGCTTATTGTTCTTAATAGAATTTTGGGTTTGTGCTTGTTTTCTTGGGGTGTTATTTTTTTTCTATCTCTTATTAGCTTTGATTATGGCGATCCTTCTTTTAATTCAGCTTCCACTAGTTTTGAAATTCATAATTTTCTTGGCTCATTTGGATCGCATTTAGCTGATTTATTTTATCAACTCATAGGTTTGTCATCATATGTTTTGTGTCTCATATTTGTTAATTTTGGCGCTAGGATGGGGCTGTATGGCTCAATTAGATATTTATTATTTAAAATAGCTTTAACACCGATCTGCATTTTAAGCTTTTCTGCTTTTTTAACCATATTGACAACGCCAGATATTTGGCCTTTTGAATCTTTGGGCGGAGTTAATGGCATGTTTATTGTGGAAGCTTTGCTTATTATGCAATTTCCGCTAATCAATCAAACGGTAATAATGATAGGCTCTTTATTGTTATTTTTTGTTTCATTGTCGTGGATAATTAATATTAGCTGGCAGGATTGGTCTTATTTTTATCGCTATTCTTGGCAAATTTTTAAATTTTTCTTATCAAGAATATTTGGCCCTGTGACAAGTGGGATAAAAAGCAAATTTAGCATAGGAATAACAATAAAAAAGACTCCTAAAGATGAAGCAAAAATTGCTGATAATTCTGCGTTGCCGCAAGTTGATGATGTTAAATTTGATGTTGTCATTAAGGAATCAAAAGAAGAAAGCAGAGAATCTTTGAAAAAAAGGCTCAAAGCTTCAATTTCTCGAAGCAAGACTGCTGTTGGCGGCTTGTCAACAAGCTATCAGCTACCGCATATTGACTTGTTGGTTGATCGCTCAAGCGAAAATAAAGATAAAGTTATTAGTAAAACTGTTGTGGAAGCGCAATCGCAAAACTTGCTTAAAGTTTTGGAAGATTTTGGCGTTTATGGTAAGATGATAGGGGCGCAGCTTGGCCCAGTGGTGACTTTGCACGAATTTGAACCAGCAGCTGGCACTAAAGCCTCAAGAATTATTGGTTTGGCCGATGATATTGCGCGGTCAATGAGTGCGGTTTCAGCAAGAATTGCTGTGATTTCGGGCAAGACTTCTATTGGCGTGGAATTGCCAAATCCTAAAAGACAAATGATCTTTTTAAAAGAGTTGGCGGAATCTAAAAAATACCAGCTTTCTGATTTTTATTTACCGATGATTTTGGGTAAAAATATTGGCGGCGAACTTGTTATTGCTGATTTGGCCAAAATGCCACATTTATTAATTGCTGGAACTACGGGATCTGGTAAATCTGTTGGTCTTAATGTTATGATTTTGTCGCTACTTTATCGCTTAAGGCCTGATGAATGTAAATTTATTATGATTGATCCAAAAATGTTGGAGCTTTCTATTTACAATGGAATTCCGCATTTATTATCGCCAGTTGTTACAGAGCCGGCCAAGGCTGTGGTTGCGCTGAAATGGGTGGTGGCAGAAATGGAAGAAAGATATCGCCTAATGTCGAGCTTTGCTGTTAGAAATATTGCTGGCTACAATGAAAAAGCTGAAAAAGCGGCGTTAAATGGCGAACAATTGACGCGTAAAGTGCAAACTGGCTTTGATCCAACTAATGGTCAGCCAATAATTGAGGAAATATCTTTTGAGCCTAAGAAAATACCTTTCATCGTGGTTATTGTTGATGAAATGGCAGATTTGATGCTAGTTGCTGGCAAGGAAATTGAAAGTTCGGTGCAAAGATTGGCGCAAATGGCGCGGGCTGCGGGAATTCACATAATTATGGCGACGCAAAGACCTTCGGTTGATGTGATTACGGGGGTTATTAAAGCTAATTTTCCAACGCGAATTTCTTTTCAGGTCACTTCAAGAATAGATAGTCGCACAATTCTTGGAGTGCAAGGAGCGGAGCAGCTTTTGGGGCAAGGTGACATGATCTACATGTCAGGCGGTAGCAAAATGATTCGCGCCCATGGGCCATTTTGTTCTGATAAAGAGATTGAAGAAATTGTAAATTTCATTAAGAGTCAGCGCGTTGATGAAGAAGAGGGGGCTGATAAAATATCATTTGATTCTGAAGATGTGTTGGCTGGTAAGGGTAATCAAAATCAACCTAGTAGCGCTAATGAGAGCGTCAAGGTTAGTGCAGATGCTGATTTGTACACGCAGGCTGTGGCAATTGTGCGAAGGGATAATAAGGCCTCAATTAGCTATGTGCAAAGACAGCTTAGAATTGGCTACAATCGCGCCGCAACCTTGATTGAAAAAATGGAAGAGCAAGGGGTGGTAACAGCGCCATCTGTTTCGGGCAAAAGAGAGGTGATAGCAGCTGATAGTTAATATTGGTCCGTGCCCTAACTAGTTCACTTTTAACTGCAATATTTTCTTTCTTGAAACTCTTCTTGAAAACCAAAGTAGTAGCAGTAAGTGCTACGGCTTTCAGCAAGATCTTCAAGAAAAAAAATCTTTTTGTTAAAAGCTCAACTAGTTAGTGCGTGGGTTAATAGAGAGTTAGTATTCAAAAATAATCTTGCAACATTTTACAAAAAACGCTATGATGTGGCAGTTATTAATTTTTTGTAAATCACATAAATGACTCCAGAACAAATCGTACAAATCAAAGCTAAGGTAAATGAAGTAGAACGATCAGGTGGTAAGATCAAGATAGATGATTTTGAGAAATTAGGGATCAATATTACAAAAGATAACATCTCAAGCCTAGAAATTAAATTAGATTCTGGAGCAGAATTATCTATTTTAGGAATTTTTGCTGCTTTTCCTGATAAAGATTCGTTTAAAGCTTTAGCTGATAATCATTCTGAGCTATTAAATAAGCCAGCTCTAACAAATAAAGATAGAGCAACATTAACACCTCTTGGAATTGCTACCGCTCAGGGCCGATCTGAAATTGTTGACATACTACTTGAGAAAGATCCTGAGCTAAATGAGCTAGCTCATACAAATAAAAATGGAACAACATTTACACCTCTTGGATTTGCCGCCTTTAAAGGCCAATCTGAAATTGTTGGAATACTACTTAAGAAAGATCCTAAGCTATTAAATAGGCCAGCTCAAACAAATAAAGATGAAGCAACATTTACACCTCTTGGAATTGC
>DDCV01000122.1:10892-13561 GCA_002335845.1 Rickettsiales bacterium UBA1997
ATAAGCTTAATCAAAAACAAAAAAACACATTACAACAAAATAAACAAACCGAAGCTTGGTATGGCAATAGAGCTAACACCATCAAGAGTATTGAAGAGTTAAATCAGCTTTATTTACAGCAATTATGCAAGCAATCAGGTATTCCTAATCACTTACTTAACCAAGGGCATTTTGGTAAAGATTTTGTAGATAGCTTTAAAACATCAGATGAAAAAAAAATAGAGGATATTTCTGCTCAACTTTCTGTTTTGTGGCATGAGGCTAATCCAGAAAAATTTCAATCAATAGTGCCTTACGATATTTTGGTTAGTTATCGTGACAACGAAACTCAAGATAAAAATAATCTAAAAGTCATTAACGCCATCGCAGCTTATGAAGCAGAAAATGGTAGATACAAGCCAGAAAACTTATTTAAATTTCAAGAAAATATTGATGAGCTTTTAGGATTTTATTATCAAAAACCAACCAACATAAAAGAAATTATCAAAATATCCCAAGATTGGATCTTGCCAAAAGAAGAGTATGATCAACGAGATAATTTGATAAAAGAAATTGCAAAAATTCCTAAACATGCTATTGCTATTGTAGCAGAGCTTCAAAAACAGATTTCACAAAACAAAGAGAGGATTTCACAAAATGAAGCTGAGATTAAAAGCCTTAAAACAGAAACTCAAGAAACTCAAGAACACAAAGAGGAGAGACTTAAGCAAGAAGGATTTCAAAAAACCGCAGAAGCGCCTGGTCAAAGAAAGATTGATGGTTTCTTTGCGAAGGGGTCAGAAAAAGCAGGTAGTTCACGAGGGGCATCCAATCCAATGAGCTTAGATTCTATCCCAGATCCCACATCAACCACACCAAATCCCGCGCCAAGTCTAAAAAGAGCAAGAGAAGGAGGGAGGGTAGAAAATGATGGTGCCACTAAGTCAAGAAGAATTCAATCGGGCGCCGGAGGTGTAGGTCGTTAATTAACCTCTAAAACAGCATCACTTCAGCCAAGCCCTCATCTAAAATTTCCATATTCAAATAGTTGCCGCTGGTAAAAATTTCTGCTTTATCTTTTTTACCAGAAATATCATAAAAAATGTGACCTAAATATCGGCCATAAATATCGATCTTATGGGTTTTTATCATGACAAATTCTGGGGCCGCTAGTTTTTCTAATACAAAATCTTTAGCCTTTTGGCCAGCAGCTGTTTTTATTTCTGGGCAGTTAATTCCAGCTAATCTCACTCTTTGTTCGCGAAAAGTTTTAAATCCTAGATCAATCAATAAAACCAAAGTGTCACCATCAACGACATTGCTAACTTTGGCTTTGTAGAGATAGGTGGGGTTGGTTGGTCTTGTTAGTTTATTTTTGGTTGTGGAGTTTGACTCTTTATTATTAGCTTCTTTTTCACTTTTAATTGCAGCGATTAGCTGATCTTTGTTCCAGCCTTGGGTGCTAGCTTTTTCTTCTAAATCTTGGCGCAAATTTTCATCTTTGATTGATAAAAGTTCTCGATAATGCGACCAAGATAAAATATGCTCTTGAGGCAAGACTGGATAGGATTCAAAAAAATTAAGACAGCGATAAAGAACACTTTTTTCTAAAACTAATTTATCGGATAAATCTTGTAAAATAGTCGATTTGTAATTGGCGTTTTCGCTTAAATTCTCAGCGGCAATTCTTTTGCCAATTTGCCAATAAGTGTTGATGGTGATTTGGCGTAAAGTTTGCTTGGTTTGTTCTTTGTTGGTGAGGATGATTTTTTGCAGATCATTTAATAGTTTTATTTGCTTATTTTGGGCTAGAATTTTGGGCATTTTGTGTTTTTTATTTTAAGTTAATCCTTTATTTACAAGGCTTAAAGAGCAAAAACTTTTGCCCCTAGGGGCAAAAATGTTTTGTAGGGCTTTTGCTATTGAATCGACAAATTTTCAAAGCGCAATATTTTATTATTTTGCAAAAAACTTGGTCAAAAAAATCATTCCTTCAAAAAGAATAATCATCAAGCTGGCCATGAAAATTTGGCTTAAAATATCGGGCGGCGTTAGAATGGCTGATATTAAAAAGAAGGATAAAATCCAATATTTTCTTTTTGAGGTTAGGCTGGAAAGTGAAATAATTTTGAATTTGATAAGGCTCAATAGCAAGATTGGCATTTGAAAAGCGATGCCAAAGCCAAAAATGATATTTTTGGTGAAGCTTAGATATTCACTAATTCTCACTTCAAGTTCGACAGCAATTTGCGATGAATTAGCTAAATTGCGATTTTCAAAATTTAAGAAGAAATTAAAAGCTAGCGGTAGTATGTAGTAATAAGCTATTATGGCGCCACAGAAAAATAATAAGGGTGAAATGGTTAGTAATATTGTGATAAATTTTTTTTCATTTTTGTAAAGCGCTGGCGCTAAAAACAGATAGGTTTGAATTAGAAAAATGGGTGTGGTAAAAAAAATGGCCGATAAAAATGACAATTTAAGATAGCTAATAAAAGCCTCGGCTGGAGAGGTGAAGATGAGGCGATAATCTTCTTTGTTGGTGGTGACATTGCCAAATGGAATTAATAAAAAATTGTAAATTTCTTGCGAAAAATAATAGCAAGCGCCAAGGGCTAAGGCAAAAAATATTGCTACCATAAATAGTCTTGAGCGCAGCTCTTGTAAATGTTCTTGCAATGTCATAAAAA
>DDCV01000122.1:13584-16865 GCA_002335845.1 Rickettsiales bacterium UBA1997
AAAAATAGATTTTGCGCATGAAAAATCAAAAAATCGATCAAAAAATCAGCGAAATGATCCGAGTTAATCACGCTGGTGAAATGGGCGCCAAAGTAATTTATGATGGTCAGATTGCAGCGTTAAGATTAAAAAGCGACAAGGAAAGTTTAAAGCTGGTTAAGCATATGAAGCAGCAAGAAGATGAGCATTTTGCTTATTTTGACGAGGTTATGAAACAAGAAAATGTTAGACCAACAGTGATGCAGCCAATTTGGCAGGTTGGTGGTTTTGCTCTTGGTTTTTTAACGGCGATTTTTGATAAAAAAGCAGCAATGGCTTGCACAACAGCGGTTGAAGAAGTTATTGATGAGCATTATCAAGAGCAGCTTGATTATTTTGATAAGGATGAAAATGGCGACTCATTTAATAGAGAATTAAAAGATAAAATTAATAAATTTCGCGAAGAAGAGCTAGAGCATCGCGACACAGCCTATGAAAATGATGCTGATAAATTAATCATGTTTAAGCCATTATCAGCATTTATCAAATGCACCACAAAATTTGCCATAGCCGTTTCGAAGAAGATTTGATTTAGAAATTGAGTCTAAATACTTATTAACCCGTGCGCTAATTAGTAGACTTTTAACTGCAATATTTTCCTTCTTAAGATACTTCTTTAAAACCAAAGTAGCAGTAAGTACTATGGCTTTAAAGAAGATCTTCAAGAAAAAAAATCTTTTTGTTAAAAGTCTACTAATTAGCGCACGGGTTAATATTATCCAAATTTCTTTTTAAAAGAATTTAGATTTAAAAGTAATATTCCCTCCGATAAAATTTATTTTATCGGCAAGCGCGACTTGCGCGTCGCGAATCGTTTCGCGCAAAAAAACCAAAACTACCAAAAATATCGATTTAAATATTAAATTCCCTCCGATAACATCCCTAATTAACCCAAGAATTAACAATTTTATCGTACAAGCGCGACTTGCGCGTCGCGAATCGTTTCGCGCAAAAAAACAAAAAACAAAAAAACCTATGAACCAAGAACTCTACCTAAAAGCCAAAGCATGGCCCTTTGAGGAAGCTAGAAAAATCTACAATAAAATTCAAAAACAAACGCCAAAAAAAGGTTTTGTTTTATTTGAAACTGGCTATGGCCCCTCAGGATTGCCGCATATTGGCACTTTTGGCGAAGTGGTGCGCACTTCTTTTGTGATGAATGCTTTTAAAAAACTTGCCCCCGATATTCCAGCTAAAATGATTTGCGTTTCTGACGATATTGACGGTTTGCGCAAAGCTCCTGATAATCTGCCTAATTACGATATGATTATGGCTAATTTGGGCAAGCCTTTAACATCGGTGCCAGATCCTTTCGAAACTCACAATTCTTTTGGCGAGCATATGAATTCAAGATTGAAATCTTTTTTAGATTCCTTCGGCTTTGAATATGAATTTATCAGCGCTACTGATAAATACAAATCGGGAGCTTATGACGCCACCATGCTTAAAGTTTTGGAAAAATATGAAGAATTGATGGATTTAATGCTGCCAACTTTAGGTGCTGAAAGGCAAGCAACATACAGCCCATTTATGCCAATTGACCAAGAATCTGGCATAGTGATTGATAAGGGTGTAAAATCAATAAATAAAGAAAAAGGCACTGTGACCTATCTTGATTTGGCAGGCAATGAAAAAGAAGTGTTGGTAACTGGCGGCAATTGCAAATTGCAATGGAAAATAGATTTTGGCGCCCGTTGGTACACATTTGGCGTTGATTATGAAATCTATGGCAAAGATCACGCGCCAAATGAGCATATTTATCGCAAAGTTTGTGAGATTTTGGGAGGAAAATCTCCGACAAATTTTACTTATGAAATGTTCTTGTCTGACAGTGGCGAGAAAATTTCAAAATCTAAAGGCAATGGTATTTCAGTGGAAGATTGGCTAAAATATGCGCCGGCGGAGTCAATGTCGCTTTTTATGTATCAAAAACCCAAAACTGCCAAAAGGTTGTATTTTGATGTGATTCCTAAAGCCATGGATGAATATCTAGCTTTTAATAACTCATATCACGATCAAGAAGACGCCAAAAAGCTAGAAAATCCAGCATTTCATATTCATAATGGTTTGGTAGAAAAAAATGATTTTGCTTTAACCTATTCACTTCTTTTAAATTTAGCTTCAGCTTGTAATCCAGAAAATGACGAGGTTTTGTGGGGCTTCATCTCCAAATATCAACAGGGAATAGATAGGGATTCAAACCCGCTACTATCAAAAATGGTGCAAAATGCCATAAATTATTACAATGATTTTATCAAAAAAAATAAACAATTTCACATCCCAACGCAGCAAGATAAAATTGCTTTGCAAGATTTAATAAAATCCCTTAGCGAATTATCTAAAGAAAAACTAAAAGATGCTGCCGAAATTCAGACTATTATTTTTGGTATTGGCAAAAATCACGGCTATGAAAAAAACATGCGCGATTGGTTTTTAAAGCTCTATCAAATACTGCTTGGTCAAGATCAAGGACCCAGATTAGGCTCTTTTATTTCTCTATTTGGCAAGGATAATTTTATTAATCTTGTTAATTCTAAGATTAATTGAAAATTTTTAAGAAAATGCTCTTGACATCTTATTAGATAATCTTCAATATTTGCCTTCCCTTTTTGACTACTTTAGTTTTTTAAAACTATGTACTTAGAAAAGGAAATTTCTTGCTTTAATTTTCATATGTTAACCAAGGTTAATAAATTTTATGAATTTTAGGTTTGAAATTAGCTGTTTTAAAATCGTGAATATTTGACAACTAGTAGAATACCGTATCGGTGTCTTAATAATTATTTATTAATGATACCCTTACAAAATTCAATTTTAATTAAATTTCATTTTTGAAGTTTAGTTTGTAGGTAGTTTTTTATTGTTTAACTTAAATGTAGTTAATTCTGCACATAAGTCTAAAATAAGCAAAATAAGGGCATTTGGTGGATGCCTTGGTGCAAAGAGGCGATGAAGGACGTGGCAGGCTGCGATAAGCTTCGGGTAATTGTCAACAAATTTTGATCCGAAGATTTCCGAATGGGGGAACCCATCTTCTTTTAGAAGATATTCTTAACTGAATTCATAGGTTAAGAAAGCGATACCTGGGGAACTGAAATATCTAAGTACCCAGAGGAAAGGACATCAACAGAGACTCCGTTAGTAGTGACGAGCGAATGCGGACCAGGCCAGTATTAGTTAATGTGAAAACTAGAATAAAATGGAAAGTTTAACCATAGAGGGTGATAGTCCCGTATAGGTAA
>DDCV01000067.1:0-4235 GCA_002335845.1 Rickettsiales bacterium UBA1997
GATAGTTTTTTATAAAATTCTTTTGCCTTTTTGGCCGAAACAATTTTGCTAAAATTAATTTTTTCAATAAATACCCCGTCCAACGATCTCGCCCTTGACAGCGCAACGTAGGCCTGACCTGGGCTAAAAATATCTGATAAATCGCAAGATATCTTATCTAAAGTTAATCCCTGCGATTTGTGGATCGTAATAGCCCAAGCTAAAATAAGTGGAATTTGAGCCACTGACGCCTCTTGCACCAATTCTTGCTTTGCCTTGTCATAGCTTTCTATCAGCCATTCTTCAGGAGAAATTGTCAGCTCAACATTATTGCCAAATTTAACAATTGGATATTTTTTCTTCAGTGAAAAATCAACCACCACACCCAAAGAGCCATTTATTATCCCATCTTTTTGGTAAGTATTTTTTGTCATCATCACTTGCGCCCCAACTTTTAGCTTTAAGGCTTCTGGCGCTATGCAGTTTTTTTTAAGTAAATCAACTTTACCCTGACTGCCGCTATATTTTGCTTGATAAGTTGCCTCATTGGCAACAATGTTTCTTAAATGATAATCATTAATTTTTTCAACTTTGTAATTGTGAGTTGTTAATATTGTTGGCTTAATGGCAATATTACTATCCTTAGCATCAACTCTGCTTTGTAGTATATCCACATCATCATTGTCTAGCTCGCCATATCTTAAATTATCAAGAATCTTAACAAATTGCTGATCTTTTTGACGAAATTTCTCTTCTAGATTAAATATTTCAAGATTAAGATCTGGCCAGCAATTAGCATTAAAGCAAAAATCAATATCGTTTGATAGCTTATTAATCGGCGGCAATTGTAAAAAATCGCCAAAAAATAATATTTGTAAACCTCCCATCGCCGCATCATTTTGTCTAACATGGCGTAAAACTTGATCTATTAAATCAAGGGTTTGCGGTGCAATCATCGAAATTTCATCAATTGCCAAAGCTTTAGCCTGAATTATTTTGCGCCTCACGCGAGCAAATTTGGAGCTAAAAAGATTTTCAACAATTTTTTCTACCGGCAAATTTCCCAAGCCTATTCCACTCCAAGAATGAATAGTTGAGCCCCCAATGTTGACCGCAGCTATTCCAGTGCTTGCCGTTACCACAAGTCCAGATTGAGCGTAATTAAATTTTAGATAATTGAGTAAGAAAGACTTGCCGCTACCAGCTCCACCGGTTACAAAAATATTGCTACCAGCCTCAAATTTATTAACAATATCTTGTTGCTTTGCCGAAAGTTGTGCTTTATCCATAAAATTATCTATTGGGATGAGAAACCGCCTCTAATGCCATTTCTATAAATTAATCTCTTTCTTAACAAGATATTATTTATTTTTAAACTTTACTTCAAAGTAAAGATACCTCTAGTTATCACAAGCTTTCAAATTAAAGATTAAAATTTATAAAGATAAATTTCTAAGAGAAAAATTACATTTATAGAAAGTGTCACAATGCCATGTTTCATTTAAGATTTTATAATATGTTAGTTACACAATTAAAAGTGAAAAATTAATGGAGTTCAAATTTCAGGTAAATAACGAGGATGATAAGAAGCGCCTTGATGTGTTTTTAGTTGCTAAACTACAGCCAATTAAACCAGAATTTAGTCGCAAAAAGATACGAGATCTTATCGATGAAGGCTTTATTGCATCATCAAAAGATAACCCTGTCATAAATAATAAATTATCGCCCTCTTTAAAAGTAAATTTTGGTGAAAATTATATAGTTAAAATACCTCCAGCCAAATCATTAAAGCTTGAGGCGCAAAAAGTGGATTTTGATATTATTTTTGAAGATGAGCATTTGCTTATAATAAACAAGCCAAGCAACTTAACTGTGCATCCAGGTCACGGCAATCAAGATAAAACATTAGTAAATGGCCTGCTATATAGATTTCAAGATAATCTATCATCAATTAATGGCGATTTTCGCCCCGGTATAGTTCATCGCCTAGATAAGGATACAAGCGGGCTTATGGTTGTTGCTAAAAATGATTTATGCCATCAATTATTAAGCAAAATGCTTGAAGAGAGATCTATCGGGCGGCGTTATTTAGCTATAATTTACGGAGTAATGAGTCCAGATTCAGGCAAGATTAATAAAAATATCACTAGATCATCAAAAAACCGCCTTAAAATGACTACTAGCAGAGTTAAGGGTCGGACGTCTGTAACAAATTATCAAACTAATGAAATATTCAGTGATAATTTTGCTAGCCTAGTAGAGTGCAAATTAGAGAGCGGTAGAACTCATCAAATTAGAGCTCACTTTGAATCAGAAAAACATTCCTTAATTGGTGATCAAATATATAATTCTTGCAAAAAACAGCCTCGCCCAGAATTTAATAAAAAGGCCGTTAATTTCATAATAAATTTTCCAAGACAAGCTTTGCATTCTCATAAAATTAATTTTATTCACCCTATAACCAAGGAAGAAATAGATTTTTCAATAGAATTAACTGCAGACCTAAAAGAATTATGCCACAATCTAAGAAATCTGTAATTATATCTGGCGCCACCGCATCAGGAAAATCTAGCTTGTCTCTAAAATTAGCTCAAGATTTTAATGGCGAGATAATCAATGCTGATTCTTTGCAAATTTATAAAGATTTGCCAATTCTATCGGCGCAGCCAAAAGAGTTAGATCAAGGAAATATTTACCATCACCTCTACGGATTTTTGAATTTTGACCAAAGATTTTCGGTTTTTGATTGGCTAAAAAAAGTTAGAATCTCCACCCTAGAAATTTATAAAAAAAATAAATTACCCATAATAGTTGGGGGCAGCGGTATGTATATTTCAAAATTAGTTGAAGGAATTTCTCTTATACCCCCAATTTCACCCAAAAATAAAGCACAATCCTTGCAAGATTTAGATAATTATGGACTAAAGGAAATAATTAAAAAATCCCAAGCCACAAATATAATTGATAAACAACGAGCTTTACGCGCCTATGAAATATATTTAGAAACCGGCAAGCCTTTGTCATATTGGCATCAACAAGATAAGAGCCATATCTTGCCAGATACCCAATTTATCCATTTTAATATCAACATAGATAGATCTCTAATTTATGATAATTGCCATAAAAGATTTAGCGAAATGTTAAAATATGGAGCTATTGCAGAAGCCGAAGCTCTTGCTAATAAAATTAATAATCATGGCGATATTAATGACGCAACTATTACAAAAACATTGGGATATAATGAAATAATAAATCACCTACAAAAAGAAATATCTTTTGATGAGATGAAAAATATAATCTGTCAGAAAACAAGGAACTATGCCAAAAGACAGCTGACTTGGTTTCGCAACCAATTGACAATCAATACAAAAAATCATTCAAGATTCGATATAAAACATTATGATGAAATTTTACCAATACTAAATCTTGAACTTAACAATAATTCTTAATAAATATTCAATCAATATTTGCTACGCTTTAATAAAATAGTTGCTTTTATTTGTGCAACATTTTAAGTTTTTTATCCTTGTCTTTTTTGAAGAAATACTTCAAGAGCACGTAGCTCAGTTGGTAGAGCACTTGACTTTTAATCAGGTTGTCGATGGTTCGAGCCCATCCGTGCTCACCAAGCTTTTCATGGCTTGGTGATAATCCCCTTTTTTACAAGCAAGCTTTAAAAAAATCTAAATTAAAGAAGATGGCTTCACCGCTAGGAAGTCAGCTATTTTATAAATAGTAACAAGCGAAGATGATAACTAAGATGGCTACGGCATAAATCTTGGCCTTGAGGCTGAAATTGCTCAAAATGTTTTTATTAGAGGGTTGGCCAAATATAGCAAGGTCAATAGCGTTGATTATTTTGATAATTTACAACTTTTAGCATTGGCGCTAGATATCAATTCTAATTACAATCTTTGAAAATTATTCAGGAGGATCGTTCTTAAAACATCCGCCTCAACACCTCCAAAACCCCATTTAACTCCTCATCACTAAGGGCTTATATTTTGCTAAAGGTTTAATTAAAGCTGAATTTTGACATGTTAAGATGATATCCAATCTGGATCTAAAGCTCCTTCGTTATTTGGGGTTGGCACCTCATATTCAAAGCCAGTGACAATATCGACAATAAATAATCTTGGAATTGATTCTGCGCCATAAGGGCCTCTTTTTTTAGAATAGATAAGATATCTTGAGCTTGGCGACCATTTCACACCCTCAAGAAGATAGCCTTCCGCTAGTATTTTTTCATTAGTGCC
>DDCV01000067.1:4250-10781 GCA_002335845.1 Rickettsiales bacterium UBA1997
CCACTGCGATCGGAAGAAAAAACAATCTTTGATCCATCTGGTGAATATGATGGCGTGGTATCAATTGCATCATGACGAGTTATGCGCAAAGATTCATTGGTTAACATGTTAAATTCATAGATATCGGTGTTCTTATCTACGATTGCTGATAGTAGTATTTTATTTGGATCTGTTGGATGAGGTGCTGGAGAAAAATTTGTGTCACGAAAACCAGTTGCTTTATTTGATTTGTTGTTATTGAGATTAACCTTAAAAATATGTGGCTTATCCAAGAAATATCGTAGATAAAAAATTTCATCACGATTTTTTGAGAATACTGGGGTTAGCACAAGATCAGATCCATCTGATAAAAATCTTTGCTCTGATCCATCAAAATTTATTATAGCTAATTTTTTAGTTCGCTTATTTAAAGGTCCAGATTCAGCAATATAGGTAATTTTTGAATTAAAATGACCAATTTTTTCACCAGTTAATTTAGTAAAAATTTCATTAGAGACATAATTTGCAATCTTGTCATAATTATCTTCAGAGGCGCCGTAAAATCTACCAAAAAGCTGCTTTTGATCGAGCACATCCCAAGCCCTAATCTTTGCTTCAATATTTCCTACCTTGTCATATTTAAAATCGCCAACCACAATAGCACTAACATTGTCTTTGCTATATTTTTCAAAATTTGGCACAGATTCAGCGGTGACTTTAGAAATATATCTAGGATTTTTATCATCATTTAAATTGGAATATATCGTGCTATCTGGCAACATGATTTCCATATCATCAAAATCCGCAACGATTTTAAATAAATTAGTGCTATTTAAATTACGCATTATCATTGCCATAATCTTTTTTACACCTTGATCTAAATCTGGATCATCAACATCAAAGCCAAAAAATAATATCTTATGACGTCGCAACTCATCATTGTCATTTATCTTTAAATTTATTACAGCATTAGAGCTGCTGATAAAGAAAAAGATAAAGCAGATAAAAATTGATAATGGATTTTTGATAAAATGCATGGCTACAAATTTTCAACAATAATATTGTGATTGGTATAAATACAAATATCGCCGGCAATTTTCATAGATTTTCGTGCTATTTGCTCACAAGATAGGGATTTAATTTCCAGTAAGGCTTTGGCCGCCGCTAATGCATAATTGCCTCCTGAGCCAATCGCAGCAATTCCGTCTTCCGGCTCCAAAACATCACCATTTCCTGTTAAAATTAGACTAATATCTTTATCGATAACTATCATCATCGCTTCCAATCTTCTTAAATATTTATCCATGCGCCAATCCTTTGCCAATTCCACGCAAGAGCGCATTAGTTGATCGGGATATTGCTCTAATTTTTGCTCTAATCTTTCAAATAACGTAAAAGCATCTGCAGTTGCGCCAGCAAAACCAGCAATAATCGAGCCATTACCAATTTTACGAATTTTTTTAGCATTTGATTTCATAACGCTATGACCAAAAGAAACTTGACCATCTCCAGCTATGGAAACTTCTTTACCTCTTCTAACAGATAAAATTGTTGTTGCATAAAGTTGTGATGGATTTTTATGTTCTATCATAAGATGATTTATTTTTTAAATTTGTTAAAAGCGCAATTAGAGACTGAAATTATTAGTGCCATTGATCCTTAAAATATTTTGCCTAAATGGTGCAGTATCTTTTGTGATATTTTATATCAGATATATCAAGAAATTTGTAAATAAAAAACTACCTATATTTATTTAAATGGTTTTACACAAAAAATTCAATGCATATAAGCCATTTTTAACAATCTTCTTTTTAGGCATAGTTTCTGGATTGCCACTATCTCTTATATTGTCAACACTAAAAGCGTTACTTGTTGAAAAGGGCTTTGATCTTAGAACCGTTGGCTTCTTTGCCCTTGTAACAATACCATATGGTCTAAAAATATTATTTGCACCCATTATTGATTCATTCAAAATACCTTATTTAACCAATATTATAGGCCATCGCAAATCTTGGATAATAGCTACACAATCATTGCTTGCCTTATTTATAATCTGCCTTGGCGCCTCTACAATATTCACTAATCTAATTTATATCTCACTCTTCGCCCTACTTATTGCATTTAGCTCGGCAAGTCAAGATATCGTGATTGATGGCTATAGAATTGAACTGATAAAAGATAATGATCAAGGCTTAGCCTCTAGCTTTTATATCTATGGCTATCGCCTTGGGCTTTTAATATCTGGTGCTGGCGCCTTAGCTTTAGCCGAGATTATAAAGTGGGAAGCTGTATATTTTATTATGGGTCTTATAATGTTATGCAGCGTTTTTATAACATTATTTATCAAAGAGACGCGGGATAATTTTAAAAAAGAATATATGGGATTCAATTCATGGTTTAGAAAATTTATTATTATCCCATTATTTGACATAATAACAAGACGACAAAATGCCTATATTATATTATCACTAATTTTTTGCTTTAAACTAGCCGATTCCTTCGCTGGCAACCTAATATTGCCTTTTTTACTAGATATTGGTTATAGCAAACTAGAAATCGCTGCCGCTCTTAAAACATTTGGTCTGTTTGCTATTTTATCTGGAGTATTATTTGGGGGAATTTTAGTAAAAAAATTCAATATCTTAAATATATTATGGCTTGCAACATTGATGCAAATGCTATCAAATTTGGGGTTTTGCTATCTTGCAGCAAATGATAAGAATATTATCAACTTATATCAGGTGGTTTTCATTGAAAATTTCAGTGGCGGTATTGGCGATGCTGTCTTGGTAGCTTACTTAAGCAGTCTGTGCAATAAAAAATATAGCGCTACACAATATGCACTACTTATTTCTATAACCTCTGTTGCGCGCAGCCTGTTCTCCTCCACCGCTGGAATTTATGCTCAAAATCTTGGATGGTTTAACTTTTTTATTTTTTCGGCATGTTTAGCCTTGCCGGCAATATTATTTTTATTTTGGTTGACCATATTAAATAGGCCAATAAAAAAGCCTTCTAGGCACTATTAAGGAAGCTTATGAAAAGCTAAAATTGGAGTTTTTAAGATATTTTTAGAAGAAGTTTTATTTCTTTTTTACGAAATATATCCATATTTTACTCAAAAAAAAGTAATTTTACTAAATATTATTTTAGTTTTTCATAATAATCCTTAAGACTTAACAAATAGCAAAATCTTCGATGCGTTTAACTACAGTTAAAGCAAATACTGAAAATATTACCCGATCAGAAGTATCAGCGGCGCACTTTATTCCATATAGGTGTCATTGGAATTCTAACACCATAATGACCTATAAGGATGAATTAATCAGAATTGTTAAAATCAAAGGATTTGCTTTTGAAACAGCCGATGATGAAGAAATAGATCTCAAAAAAAACTCGCGTAATAATTTGTTAAAAGCCATGTCGACTGGCAATTTTTCACTTTATTTTCACACCATAAGAAGGAAGGAAAAAGGCTTTCCTGATGGTGAAATGCCCGACACATTTTCACAAAAAATCAATCAAGAATGGAAATATAAACATTCTGACGATAGAAGCTTTGTTAATGAGCATTACATAACTATTATTCGCGGTAGTGATCAATCTAGTATTGCAGCCATTGAAGGCATGATTAAGAATTTACAACATAAAGCTGACAAATCATCATGGGAATATGATATGCAAGCCGCCTTTGAAGAAATAGAAGAGATGACTGAAAGAGTTCTTAATGGCTTTGGCAATTATGGCGCAGAATTATTAGGATTAGTAGAGACAGAAAAATGCGTAATATCCGAACCTCTTGGCTTTTTAAGTAGGTTAGTAAACGCTGGATACACCCAGCAAATGAGACCTCCCATTGGACCAATATCAAATCACTTACCAATAAGCCGCCTATATTTTGGTAAAAAATCTATAGAAATACATAATCCAACCAATGTTCGCTATGGTGGAATTGTTTCAGTTAAAGAATATAGACCATCGACCAATGCCGGGGTTCTTGATGGCTTTATGCAGCTACCGTTTGAACTCATTATAAGCCAGTCATTTTCTTTTATTGACCGTATGATTGCCATAAGCTCTATGCAGTTACAACAAAGGAGATTGATTCAATCAGAGGATGTTGCCACATCGCAAATTGGCGAAATTGACCAAGCTCTCGACTCATCAATGAGTGGAGAATTCGCTTTTGGCAATCATCATTTATCAGTTTTATGTATCGAGGATGATCCAAAATCTCTTGAATCAGGATTATCACAATTAGTTGTTGAATTTTCCAATGTTGGCATAACTGGAATTAGTGAAAAACTTAATCTTGAGCCAGCCTATTGGGCGCAACTACCCTGCAATCAAGAGTATATGGCAAGACGCTGCACGGTAAATACTTTAAACCTAGCTAGCTTTGCTTCATTTCATAATTACCCATCCGGTAAAAGATCTAATAATCATTGGGGCAATGCTGTAACTGTTTTAAATACCGTTTCAGGTACGCCATTTTTTTTCAATTTTCATGTTCGTGATGTAGGTCACACTATGATTATTGGCCCAACTGGCTCTGGTAAAACGGTCTTATTAAATTTTTTATGCGCCCAGACACAAAAATTTAATGGCAGACTTTTCTTTTTTGATAAGGATCGTGGTGCTGAAATATTTGTGAGATCAATCAGGGGTCGCTATATAAAGCCCGATGTTGCTAAAAAATCGGGCTTTAATCCTTTTCAACTCGAAGATACTGCGGTCAACAGGTCATTTTTGGTTGAGTTTCTCAAGGCTCTTGTTAGCGAGGATGGAAAAACAGTGCCAGCTCATGAAATCGATAGAATAAAAGAAGCGATTGAGGGAAATTATAAGCTGCCATTTGATCAAAGGCGATTGAGAAATATTGCGCCATTTATGGGTCTCGGTGGACCAGATACATTATCAGGAAGACTTGAGATGTGGCATAGTAACGGCTCGCACACTAGATTATTTGATAATCCACAAGATGTTATTGATTTTAGTTCATCAAGAATATTTGGTATAGAGATGGGCTACATCTTGCAAGACAAGCAAAGTATTGGTCCCGTTTTATTATATTTATTTCATCGCATACAGCAATCACTTGACGGATCACCAACCATGATTGTTCTTGATGAGGCTTGGGCATTAATTGATAATCCAATTTTTGCTCCCAAGCTTCGAGATTGGCTAAAAGTCTTAAGAAAGCTCAATGCTTTTGTGGTTTTTGCCACTCAATCAGTTGAAGATGCTGCTCGTAGTGATATATCGGATACTTTAATACAGCAAACTGCGACCCAGATCTTTTTGCCAAATATTAGAGCTACAGAAATTTACCGCAGTGTTTTTATGCTCTCAAAAAGAGAGTTTGATTTGGTTAGAACCACAGATCCAGCAACGCGGTTTTTTCTTGTGAAACAAGACAATGATGGGGTTATTGCAAGAGTTGATCTTGGTGGCATGGATGAGTCAATTAGAGTTTTATCTGGCAGAACCGAAACAATATTGCTATTAGATGAAATTATCAAAGAAGTTGGTGACGATCCAGATGAGTGGCTACCAATTTTTTACAAACGATCAGCCACTATTTAATCATGCATAAGATTTTTAGTAAAATATTCAAAATTATTCTTATCTTAGCTTCATTTATCGTGTCTCAGCAATCTTTTGCTTATAATGATAAAGGCGTTAATCGAATCAGGCAATGCAATAAGGAGGGTAAACCTCATAGCGGATATGGCGATAAATTGTTTAACCCTGCAGGAAATACAGAGCAAGCTAGTGAATATGAGTTTTTTACTAGTAATCCTCATTGTGCTGCTATTTTATCAACATATCTTGGAGCTAAAATTGCGCTACAAACCGCTATGACAACTTGCGGAGTTGATAAAGTTGTTAGTGGCTATCCTAATATTATAAAAGATTATTATTATTTTGCCCTAATCGCTAAAAAAGCATCATCAAGTGGCGTATGCATGGCAGCAGGCGCTACTGCCAAAGGAATATATAGCGGAGCTTTTTTATCTGCATTAGAAATTCAATATGATAGAGCTAGTACATTTTATGATAAAACCAGAGTATGTGGTAGTGGCTGGATGACACCTAATTCAAGTCTAGAAGGCTATAATAGCTATTTGCTAATAAAAAGTAATTATAAAAAAAGAATTGAAAAAAAGATTCGCGACCACTCAAAGAATAACAATACTCCATATTGTGCACAAGAAGGCAATAGCGCCTCAGCGCAAAAAGCGCAAAGAGAATGTCGAGAAATTTTTTATAATGGCATTGAATATGAAGATAATCCAGCAGATGGCAGTAAGCCATGCCTCGACCCCGTTGGCCTCTCACTTGATGATAATAAAACAAGTGAAGATAAATACCCAAGGCAAAAATACTATCTGCGCGGACTCTTGCCTGGAGTGTTCAACTGCGACAAATATAAAAATGCCATATTGGGCAAAAGCGAGACTAAGCAAGCACATCTTAAAAAAGCCTATAATTGCTGTCGCAAGAGAAGTGAAGAATATATATGTCTACATTATAGCAAATGCGACCAAA
>DDCV01000069.1 GCA_002335845.1 Rickettsiales bacterium UBA1997
ATTGTAAGTTTCTTCAAAAAACTCATAATCAAGGGTGTTTAAGTGCTTAAGAAGTGACTTAATATCACCTTGTTCTACCTGAATACCTACAAGCACTCTTCCAAAGTCCGCGCCATGGTTTCTATAATGAAATAAACTAATATTCCATTTACTTCCAATCGCATTTAAGAAGTTAAGAAGCTCACCAGGTTTTTCAGGAAAAATAAACCGAAAAACTTTTTCATTTTTTGCATTTTTAGATACTCCTCCAACCATATAACGTATATGTAATTTCGCCATCTCATTATCGGTAAAATCTATAACCTTATACTTATTTGTTTTGAGGTTAGACAATATCTTCTTCTTATCATCTATTCCATTATTGAGTTTAATACCCGCAAACACATGTGCTTTATTATTATCGGAATACCTATAATTAAATTCGGTAATTGATCTTTTCCCTATCAACGAACAGAATTTTTTAAAACTACCTGGTTCTTCATGGATTGTGACACCAACTAACATTTCATTTAGTTCTCCTAGCTCAGCTCGCTCAGAGACATGCCTTAATCTATCAAAATTCATATTTGCACCACAAAATATTGAAACAAATGTTTTATTTTTTATTTTATGTAGTTTAATGAATTTCTTAATACCAGCAATTGATAATGCTCCTGCTGGTTCTGCAATCGTTCTAGTTTCTTCATACAAATCTTTTATACCAGCGCAAATTTCATCAGTACTAACTAAAATTGAACTAAAAACTTCATTTTTAGTTAAATCAAAAGTATGTTTACCAATTTGTTTAACTGCAACACCATCTGCAAAAATACCAATACTTTTAAGTTTTATACGTTTTTTAGCAATAAATGCCTGATTAAAACAATCTGAATCAATGGGTTCTACAGCAATAACTTTTGTTTTAGGGCTTTCATATTTTAAATATGCAGTGATACCCGCTAATAGCCCACCGCCGCCAACTGGCACGAAAATATAATCTGGTTTATTCTTAATTTGGTCTATAATTTCCAAGGCAACAGTTCCTTGTCCAGCAATAACATCTAAATCATCATATGGATGAATAAATTCTAACTTTTCATCTCTTGATTTTTTTATAGCAAAATCATAAGCATCATCGTAGGTATCCCCATGAAGTATTACTTGGCCGCCAAGTGATTTCACAGCATTAACTTTAATTTTAGGTGTAGTTTTTGGCATTACTATAATTGCTTTAATACCAAGTTTTTTTGAGGAGAGAGCTACTCCCTGCGCATGATTACCTGCAGATGCAGCTATTAAATGCATAATATTTTTTGATTTTTTTAAACGCGAAATTTTATTATATGCTCCTCTTAATTTAAATGAGAATACAGGTTGTAAATCATCTCTCTTGATATAGATATCATTATTAAGTCTTTTTGAGAGACTCTTAGCATAATCCAGTGGTGTTTTGAATGCCACATCATAGACATGAGAAGTTTTGATTTTTTTATAGACTAATTTTAATTTTTTTTCTGTCATTTTGAACCTACATATAATGTATAATAGCAGGATATATTAATATAATTTAACTATAAATACTCAATTACATGAACCAACTCGAAAAAAAAAATAAAGTTGCTGAGGCAGCACTACAATATATTGAAAATGGTCATATAGTAGGTATTGGGTCTGGATCAACAGTAAATTGCTTTATTGATATGCTAGATAAAGTTAAATCAAAAATTGAAGCAGTTGTCTCCTCATCAGAATTAACCACTAAACTTGTAGAATCAAAAAATATAAAAGTAATAGAATTAAGAGAAGCTGGAAAAATTCCTATATATATTGATGGAGCAGATGAGGCTAATAAGTTCAAACAATTGATTAAAGGTGGTGGTGGTGCATTAACAAGGGAAAAAATAGTTGCACATTCAAGCTCTAAATTTATCTGCATGATAGATGATAGTAAATATGTACGGATGTTAGGAAAATTTCCACTTCCAATAGAAGTAATTAAAATGGCACAAAGTTCGATTGCCATGGAAATGATTAAACTAGGTGGCAGACCTGTTCTTAGAGAAAATTTTACAACAGATAATGGTAATGTGATTCTAGATGTTCATGGTTTAGAAATTAATGAACCAATTAAGATTGAAGAACTGCTTAATAATATACCAGGAGTTGTAACAAATGGGATTTTTGCAATTCGATCTGCAGACAAATTATTGATAGCTAATGAAAAAAATATTGACGTAATATAATTATCTTTTTGAGAATTGTGTAGCTTTTCTGGCTTTTCTTAAACCAACTTTCTTTCTCTCAACTTTTCTAGCATCTCTTGTGACAAAACCTTCTCTACGTAGAATTGGTAATAAATCACCTTGATACTTTATTAAAGCTCTAGTTACACCATGCACCATAGCTCCAACTTGACCACTTGGACCGCCACCATAAACACTTATTTTTAAGTCTACTTTGCCTTCTAGTTCAGATTTTTGTAATGGAGCCATTAAATATGATTTTAAAGACTTAGATTGAACAAAATTATCAACATCACGGGAATTGATTGTTATTAATCCAGTACCTTCATGCAGATAAACCCGTGCTACTGATGTTTTTCTTCTTCCTGTTCCGTATGTTTTATGCATATTAAATCTCTAACTTTTTAGGTTTTTGCGCATGATGATCATGCTTTTCGTCATTATAAATCTTTAATTTCCTAATCATACTTCTTCCAAGCGGGTTTTTAGGCAACATTCCTTTTACAGCATTCATGATGACAAAAGATGGATCTTTAGCCATAACTGCTGCTAAATTAGGTTTTTTCATATTACCAATAAAGCCCGTATGCTTATAATAGACTTTATCTTCAAGCTTATTACCAGTAACAGTGAGGTTTTTTGCATTAACAACAACTATATAATCACCATTATCCATGTATGGAAGATATGTAGGCTTATGCTTGCCTTTTAAAACACTGGCAATTTTTGACGCCAGCCTTCCAAGGACAGCTGCCTTTGCATCAATTATATACCAGTCTTTGTCGTTTGCGTTTTTGTTCATATTCACAGTATCCATGATTTTACGCATATCATTGCAGGTATACAAGAAATATATAAAAAAAGTTATTTATAGCTGGACTCAATAATGATTAAATAATAGATATGAATAATAAACAAAAATCACTAATTGACTCTCTTATAGATGAAATTCAATATGGCTTAGAGGCAATTTACAGCAATAATGTACCTAAAAATCATAATGAAAACATGATTGAGCTTAATAAGCAGCAAAAGCTGCAGTCTGAAAGAATAATGAGAATTAATCATATGGGTGAAATTTGTGCACAAGCCCTGTATCGTGGACAAGCTGCTTTCACAAAAGAAGCAAAAATAAAATCTCAATTATATAAAATATGCGATGAAGAGAATCATCATCTAGAACTATGTAATCTAAGATTGACAGAATTAAATGGTAAGAAAAGCACTCTTAACCCTTTGTGGTATTCGGCATCATTTGCTCTTGGGGCTCTTGCTGGATTAAATGAAAATAAGTGGAAACTTGGTTTTATAGAAGAAACAGAAAAACAAGTAAAAGATCATCTGGAAGATTCAATTGCTCTACTTCCTATTGAAGACAGCAGAAGTAAAATATTTTTAGAAGAAATAGCGGAAGATGAAGAAAAACATAGAGGTACTGTAAAAGATATTGGTTCGGAAGAAATTCCAGGACTAGTAAAGAAAGGAATGGGTATATTTTCAAAAATAATGAAAAAAATAACTTACTATGTATGATGGTTAAATCATCATATTAATCTAACATCTACTGCATCAGTTACTAAGAATTCCTCTGCATAACTTTTTAATAAGAAATTCCTGAGATCTGATATTTTGTCTATAGACATAAAGTTATTTTTAGATTGATACTTATTCAGCATAGCTTCTTGACTAAGCAATAAGAGTGATGATTTTGTTTTATTAGAAGTATCATTTGAAAAAATATCGTAATTAGAGTCAATATTAATATCAAGAACATTATAGTTATCATTTATAATAGTATTTGAATTTTTCCCATATTTGGCACCACGTCTTAAATAGTCAATAGTTAGTAAATTTGGAAATATCTTCATATCATTATCAGCACTGATAATATCTTTGAGTGATTCAAATACATTTGCTTCTGAACATGAAGATATATGTAGTTCGAGTCTAATGATCAAAAAATTATCTAAGATATCTTCAATGTAAGTATGAAATGTAATATGACTCTCTTTTAAATGTAAACTTGCAGAATTATATACTCCTAAATCTGCCTGCAAAAGAAGTGAACTACTATCACCAAATGGTTCAAAGGAATGGCTTGATTCATGAAGAATCTCGGTTTTGATTCTTTTTGAAATACACCTAGAAATATGAGTGAGCTTTTGAGCATTATATTCATTGAATATATTGTCTTTCAAAACAAGATCGACAGCTCCTCCATTAGGATAAAATCCTTCATAAGAGTTGATAATTAATGTTGAGCTGACGTTGCTTATTTGTTTTAACATTATTTATTAAGGTGCGGATGCCATAGGAATTGAACAATATTTAGATCTGGATCATAGCAATAGAAGCTCCTCGAACCATCTCTATGGTCTTGAACCTTCTTATATATAGTAATTTTTTCTGAAGACATAAAATTAAACCAGTCGTCTACATCACCTTTGTCTTTCAACATTATTCCAAAATGATCGAGTCTATTATGCTTGCTAGTTAAGTCAAGTGTCTCATCCAAATGAAGAGCTAAATTATCTCTGCCATTCGTTAAATATGCATTCTCATCATCAGGCTGCCAATCTATTGTCATTTCCAATAAATTAGTATAAAAATTCAAACAATCCTCAAAATTTTTAACCTTTAATGCTATATGCTTAATACCGAGAGTTTTTTTCATATTAGGTAACCAATTTTTTCAAAAGAGCAGCAGGATCATTATTAATAATGAGACTTTCACCTATTAAAAACGCATGAATCTTACTTGCGTTAAGAGAGTTAATTATATTAATATCCTTTATCCCACTCTCGCTTATAACCACAACATTGTCATCTACTATTTTTTTTCTAAGTATTTTACTTGTATCAGTAGAAACATCAAATGTTTTTAAGTTTCTATTATTTATACCTATCATTTTACAATCAAATTCCATTGCTAAATCTAATTCATATTCATCATGCACTTCAACTAAAACATCTAAATCTAGTGATTTACTAAAATTCAATAGAGAAGAAAATTTTTCTCTAGTTAGGCAAGCAACAATTAAAAGTATGCAGTCTGCACCAATAAATTTTGATTCAATAATCTGACTCTCATCAATTATAAAATCTTTTCTCAGCACTGGCAAATTAATTGTTTTTTTAACTAATATTAAATCATCTATAGATCCTTTGAAGAATTTTTCATCTGTTAGAACAGATATGCAGGCAGCACCAGAATCCTCATATAAAGATGCCATACCTTTTATATCTAACTCCTTGTTAAGGTAACCCTTGCTTGGAGAACATCTTTTTAGTTCTGCAATGATGGCATTTTTACCAGATTTTATATTATCCTGAATTGATTTTATAAAACTATTTTTAGGAAGGTTCATTCCAATTACATCATTTACCGAATAATCTAATTGGTTTTTTAGTTTTTGCACTTCAAGTATTTTATTTTGAATAATTTTATCTAACATTTTAAAAACTATTTGTTAACCTTATTAGTTCATTTACTTTTATATCTACGTTTTTTGACTTAAGTGCATTCTCACATATTTTAACCGCATCACTTATAGTTTCTGATTTTCCAGATATATATACAAGTGCTGCTGCATTTAACAATGCTATCATTCTAGCTGGCGTATCTTTATTTTTTATAACACTAAGCATCATTTCTAAACTCTGCTCTGAATCATTAACTTTAATATCAGCAATTGTAGAATTACATGTAAAATAATCTCTTGGATCTATCTCATATGAATTCATCTCTGAATTATTAATTTCTATAACATGGGTTTTATCATATATGCTTATTTCATCCATTCCATCAGCAGAATGTATAACCATGGCCCTTTCTGTTCCTAATTTAATCAGTGTTTCTGCTACAATTTTCATAAGAGATTTTGAATATACACCAATTAACTGTCTTTTTGCCTGAGCTGGATTAGTTAAGGGACCTAGTAAATTAAATATTGTTTTATCAGGTGCTATCTCTTGTCTAGATGCCGCTACATGTCTCATTGACGAATGATGGAGTGGCGCAAACATAAAACCAAAGTTTAATTTATCTAAACATATTGAGACTTGTTCCGATGATAATTTAATATTAATTCCTGCAGCCTCTAATATATCAGCACTGCCTGAGTTACTAGTAATAGCTTTATTGCCATGTTTAGCTACACATACTCCAGAGCAAGAAGCTATCAGAGACGCTGTGGTTGAAATATTAAATGTTTTTAATCCATCTCCACCAGTGCCACAATTGTCTACAACATGACCATTATAAGTAACTTTATTAGAAATATTTCTCATGGCTTTTGCAAAACCCGTAAGCTCTTCTGAACTAAATCCTTTGAGATTTAATAATCTAAGAAATTCAGTTAAAATATTTGATGGTATTTCCCCCTGCAGAACAGAGTCAATAAATTCTCTAGCCTCATCTCGAGATAAGTCATTTTTTGATTTTAATTTATTAATGAGATTTTGATACAATTTATATTTCCAAAAAATTTTTAAGTAATTGGTGCCCTGAACTCGTTAATATTGATTCTGGATGGAATTGTAATCCAAAGGTAGGGTATTCATTATGGCATATACCCATTATTTCAATACCATCACTTTCTTCTGACCATGCGGTAACATTTAAACATTTGGGAAGCGATGACTGATCGATAACCAAAGAGTGATATCTTGTGGCATCAAAAGGATTTGAAACCATTTTATACATTTCACTATCATTATGGAATATTGGAGATGTCTTGCCATGCATAATTCTTTTAGAAGAGATAATTTTTCCCCCAAAAGCTTGCCCAATACTTTGATGGCCTAAACATACTCCCAATATTGGTAATAATTTATAGAAAGAGCGTATTACTTCTACTGATATTCCTGCCTCATTAGGAGTGCATGGTCCAGGTGAAATTATAATTTTCTCAGGGTTTAAAGATTTTATTTCATCTAATGTTATTTGATCATTCCTATGAACAACTAACTCTGCTCCAAGTTCCCCAAGATACTGAACAATGTTATAGGTGAAAGAATCATAATTATCTATCATCAGTATCATATTTATTTATTCCTTAAATTTTTATATGCTTGCACAATTGCCTTACCTTTATTTAATGTTTCTTCCCACTCCAATTCTGCAATAGAATCATTGACTATTCCAGCTCCACACTGGATATTGAGCTTGCCACCCTTTATAACACATGTCCTGATAGCTATAGCAGTATCCATATTACCATTCCAACCAAGATATCCAATAGCGCCGGCATAAATTCCACGCTTAATTGTCTCTAATTCATAAATAATATCAATTGCTCTTATTTTTGGGGCTCCAGATACTGTTCCTGCGGGGAAAGTAGATTTAAGCACATCTATCATACCTAGTTTTTTTTCAATATTACCAGTTACATTAGATACCATATGCATTACATGAGAATATTTCTCTATCATCATTTTATCTGTTAACTTAATAGAACCGACTTTTGATACTTTCCCTGCATCATTTCTTCCAAGATCAATTAACATTAAATGTTCAGCAAGTTCCTTAGGATCGTTTCTTAGTTCATTCTCTAAAATATTATCTTCATTCTCATTTTTACCACGAGGTCTTGTTCCGGCTATTGGCCTTACAGTAATCAAGTCATCTTCTAAACGTACTAAAATTTCAGGTGAGGAGCCAACAATTTGATAATCACCCATATTTAAATAATACATATATGGAGATGGGTTAAGCTCTCTCAACTCTCTATAAAAATTTATAGATTCTCCTACAAAATCCATAGACATCCTTTGCGAAAGAACAACCTGCATAACATCACCATCTATAATATATTTCTTAATTTTATCTACTGATGAAATAAAGTCATTCTTATCAAAATGATAATTTATATCTAAATTAGTAATTTTTTCTTTAGGTTGTCTGATAGTTTTAGGTTCAGGTATAATTTTATCTCTCAAAAATATTTCTAACTTTTTAATTTTATCTTGAGACTCCTTAAAACTATCCAAGTCATTCTGTGTATAGATTACAATATGGATTTGATTGTTAATTTTATCAAAAACTAAAAATTCTTTTGAGACAATTAGGCAGATATCAGGTGTATCCATGTCATCTTTTTGCATTGTTGCTTTAATGGCTGGCTCAAAATATTTAACTGTATCAAAACCAAAATAACCTACTAAACCACCTTGAAATTTTGGCAGATTAGAATCACTCGGTACATTAAATTTTTTCTGAAATTCCTCTATCCAATCAATTGGGTTATTTGTTTCAACATCTTCAACAAGTTTGTTAGCAATAAAATATTTAATTCTATTATTTTTTAATTCTATATATTCTTCTGAAGGTAGACCTATAATTGTATATCTACTCCAGTCTTTTTCTCCCTCTAAAGACTCTAGAAGGTATGATTTTGGAATATTTGATAATTTTTGATAAACGTCTATAGGGTCAAGGCCATCATTGATTAATGTAGATTTTAATGGGATTAGATTATAACCTTTTTCAATATACTTTATAAAGTCTTGTTCTGTCATTCGGTTATAATTCTTTTATTTAATTTTACTTAATACTTCTCTCATTGACGTAATAGTCTCACTATAACTCTTAGAGTTAAAAATTGCAGAGCCAGCAACAAAAGTATCAGCACCAGCTTTGGCTGCTTTGCCAATATTTTCTAAATTAATTCCTCCATCAACTTCTAGTCGGATGTCCTTTCCTGATTTATTTATTAGATCTTTGACTAATGAGATTTTTTTTAAAGTACCACTGATAAATTTTTGACCTGGGAAACCTGGGTTTACCGACATTAAGAGAATCATGTCAAGATCATTGATGCAGTGTTCAAGACAACCAATAGATGTTGCAGGATTCAAAACAACTCCTGGCTTACATCCATTTTCTTTAATTAAGTTAATAGTTCTATCAAGATGCTCAGTACCCTCTGGGTGAAAAGTAATGTAATTTGCTCCTGCCTCAGCAAAATCAGGAATTATTCTGTCAACTGGCTTCACCATCAAATGAACATCTATTGTACTTGTGATTCCATATTCCCTTAAAGATGCACAAACCATTGGCCCAAATGTCAAATTTGGAACATAGTGGTTATCCATAACATCAAAATGAATCATATCTGCGCCAGCATCTATCACTTTCTCGACATCTTCTCCTAATCTCGAAAAGTCTGCTGATAGGATGGATGGAGCGATCTTATAATTTTTCATATTATGCTATAAATATATCTATTTAATGACTATATGTTAACAGAGATATTAATTATATTATAATTTTCATGATATTATATATTGATAATTAATGGAGTAAGAATCATGAATAAATTTAATATATTAACCTTTTTTATATGTTTATTTCTAACAGGGAATGTATATTCGGCTCAGTATGAAGTGAAAATGTTCAGTTCAAATAAAGGCGAAATGATGGTGTTTGAACCGGCAGTAATCAAAATTCAGCCCGGTGATAGCATAAAATGGCTAAATGCAAATCCTGGCCATAATGCTGCCTCTATCAATGAAATGATACCTTCTGGTGCTAAAGCCTGGAATGGTAAAATGAACGAAGAGATAGTTGTAGAATTTACGGAAGAAGGGGTCTATGGATATAAATGTACACCACATTATATTCTCGGTATGGTAGGGCTAGTTATAGTTGGTAATCCTGAATCGAATCTAGGTCAGTCTAAAGATTTTGCAGAGCAGGCCCAATCAAAATTTGCAACGAATAAAAATAGGTTTAGTGAGTATTTTTCGTTGATAAAATAATATGGGAAATTTAACTGACTCGTTAAATAAACACAATCTTTTATTCAAAGGTAAGGTAAGAAATATCTATGACTATGGCGATGATAGGTTATTAATTTATACTTCAGATAGAATATCTGCGTTTGACTATGTCTTTAAAGATGAAGTTCCAGGAAAAGGAATTTTATTGACCAAAATGGCAAAGTTTTGGTTTAATAAAACTAATCATATTATTCAAAATCATATTTTAAATGAACAACTGGATATGCCTGAAAATATTCAAAAGAATTGTATGTTAGTAACAAAAACTAAAGTTTTGCCTATAGAGGCAATTGTCAGAGGACACCTGGCAGGATCGGCATGGTCCACATATGAGAACACAGGAAAAATAAATAATATCAAAATGGTAAACTCGTATAAACAATATGATAAATTCAATGAGCCTATATTTACTCCATCTACTAAAGCTGAAGTAGGAGATAAAGACGAAAATATTAGTATCAAACAGATGCAGGATATTGTTGGGGTAGATCTTACTGAAAAAATTCAAAGAATTAGCATTGAGCTGTTTAAGTTTGCATATGATTTTGCAAAAGAAAGAGGCGTTATAATAGCAGATACTAAGTTTGAATTTGGTTTAGATAAAGATAATAAATTAGTATTAATAGATGAAATATTCACACCAGACTGTTCAAGATTTTGGTTATATAAAAATAATAAAATAGACTATAACTCTTTTGATAAACAATTTTTTAGGGATTATCTAACTTCAATAAAATGGAACAATAATCAAATTCAGCTACCAGAAGATATAAAACATTCTTTGCTAGAAAAATATCAGGTAGCTTATAATCTGATTACCACATAAAAATGAAAAAACAGTTTAAATTGTTTATAAGTGGAACGGGTACAGATGTTGGTAAGACATTTATTACTGAAAATCTAATTTACTTATTAAAATCTAAAGGGCTGACTGTAAGTCCTTATAAGCCAATTGAAACTGGATGCAAAAAAATCAAGGTTAAATTAATTCCTAGTGATGCGAATAAGTTTTATGAATTAATTAATAAAGAGATAGATATTGATTTAATAAACCCTTATAGATTTCAAGACCCAATATCTCCACATAGAGCAATTAAATTAGCTAATAAAAAAATATTTATTAAAGACTATATTGATAAATCAAAATTATTACCTAAAAATGATTATTTA
>DDCV01000097.1 GCA_002335845.1 Rickettsiales bacterium UBA1997
GTTGATCCAATTGCTAATCCAAATTCTGCTTTAAATCGGCTGAATAGTAAGATGGTTGCTTTTTATGAATTAAATAAAGAAAGATTCAATCGTCATAAAAGTAAAGAATTTTCCAGCGATATTGGTTCCGTAACTTCTAATGAAGCAGCTTTTGTTGTAGCTTCTAGTGATTTAAATCATGGCGCAGAAAATAAAAACCCTTTTCCAGAACCGTTTGTTGGTGAGCATGCTATTGTTGATGGCGGAAAAATTGGAAGTTTAAAAAGCGAAGAAGAGGCTTGTCAGTATTTTCAATCTCTAAGGAGTGGAGGTTATATAGGGGCGGATCCTAATCCAAGATGGGGTTGGGAAAAAGATGGTGACAAATTAATTATTCCAAGTCAAAGATATGATTACAAAAAAGTTGAAAGCGAGATAGATTTAGAGCAAAAGAAGCTTGTTGATGCTTCAAATGAAAGTAGCGATGTTGCTAAAATTACTCTCTTGCAAGATAATGTCAATTCACAAAAGCAAGCTTACGATATGGTGCTTGAAATTCAGGATTTAAAAAATTCCGCTGATTTAGTTTATCATTCCAATCCATGGCATATGAGAACAAATAGCGATAAAAGGAGGGGTTCTAGTGTCATGGGAAGCGGTGGTGGAAGAGGGTCAATAGCCACAGAAACGCTAGAGATTGAGAGAATAAAACGTGAAGTTGTCATCACTAATCCAGGCAGCAAAACTTTTTATGACCAAAAAAAAGAGCAGATGATTGAGAACATGGAGCAAGAATTATCTTTATTAAGTAGCGATTTCAGAAATCGTAACGCTACATCAGATGATACTCCAAAACTCTATGCTATTGTAGAAAGAAATAGTGTTGCATTCACGAAAGGTGCTGGAAAAAATCCTTCGCCAGAAGTTAGTGGCGCCTTGACATCAGAAAATAAAACCGGGATAATAAGGGGAAATACAAGATCTCTTATAAATAAATTTCAAGGTAATCATGCTGCGAGGGTTTTAAGCGAAGATAACAAAACAACAGGACCTTGTAGATAAAAATTAAAATAAATATCGATGAAAAAAGAATTGCCATTTGGTAAAGAGAGCGCCGAGATGGAAGTTGGTTTTTTTAATGACCATAAAACAGCAAGAAGCCTTGTGATAGAGACCTCAATTGATTCTATAAATCAGATAGCGGAATCTTTTTCGAATTATCAAGGAACCTTATTTAATATCACTAAAGGGTTGGCGGTTATTTCAAAAACTAGTGAAGGCTCAGAAGAGCGCAAAAAAATGAATATAATATTCAATACCACTTATAATCTTACAGCAAATCCAGTTTTTTCAAGCGGAGCTACTGAAACTGCTATATTTGCTGCAGCAGCTCCGATTAAAAATCTAAAAGCTTTTTGCTTAGGTAAATTAGACAGCTTAAATCTTGGTAGTGTAATTGGTTTTAGAGAAATTACCGCAGATGAAACCAATAAGATAAAAGAATTTTTATTTCAAAATCTTAACTTGTTGTCTGGCTCTGTTAAAGAAAATATAAAATCCCAACAAGATTCAAGCGCTTTTACAAATCCCAATAATTTCTTCTTTAAAGAGCAGGAGCTCGATGCTTATAATAAGATTATGGAGGTTGAAGGGGATTTAAAAAAAGAAAGGTTGGTAGTGGGCACTGGTTTTGGCCGCAGACCATCAAGCAGTCCTAGCGTAAAACAGTTCGGATTTTTGTCTCAGGCAAAGCAATTGCAATGTTGTGTAATATCTTAGTCTTTGTGAGATAATATCTTTACAATATTTTGGTGCAACTCTTTATTGCCACAAGCTAAAACTCTAACATGAGATTTTAAATCTAAATCATTTCCTTGCCAATCAGTTATAATTCCGCCAGCTTCTTCAATTTATTATATCAATTAACCCCCTCCGCCATAAATTATATGGGACTTGGTATAAGAAGCTGATGGCTGTGCAAATGTCTTTAAGATGCAAAAATATTAAAATATTCTTTACATTGTGCCAAAATTATACTACTATTAGCTGCGTCACTAATATTTATAAATATTATTATAAAATAATGCCACTAACTGATAAAGAAAAAAGCGAGATTAATAGTTTTCTTACCACTGTCTGCGCCCCTAATAAAAATAGAAGCCCTATTGCGCCAGGGTCATCAGGTCGGCTAATTGATAGCCTAAAGTCCCCGCAGAAAAAGACTCCAATGAATAAAGAGCAGTTTGTTAATCTGTTTGATGAATCAAAAGCGAAAATATTTGGAAATGTGGATGATGCAGCACGAAATAAACAACATACTCCATTTGAGAAGTTTAAGAGTGAGCTTAAAAAAGTAATCCCTAATAATACAGTAATAAATAAAATTACTAGAAGTCGCCTTAATACTTTTTTAAGTCAAGAAAGTGAAGCTCTAGATAGTAAAGAGTTGAAAGAAATAAAAGGGATGATAGGGCGTGAAGTAGATGCTTTAAAAACAGAAGCCGAGGAATATTTTGATGAATTTCAAGTAACCAACAGTGCTATTGATGGCAAATTTAACAATCTCAGAACTTCACCGCCACCACCAAGATTCGATATTCGTCCAGCATCTTCAATAAGAGGAGAATTGAATGAAGCTCAACAACGTGGGACAGGTGACCCAAGGCAAGACGATAATAAATCAGCAGCTGTAAGTAGGCCAGCTAACAGACTAAGGAAAGAAACTAATCGAGGGGCTTTTGGTCGTGGATCAGCAACTGAAGTTTCAGTTTCAGCTCAGTTAGGTTTTGCTGATTCTAAGGAAGTGGCAGAGTCAAGCGCAGTGGATTTAAATCAAAATCCAGCAAATCAAACTAATCAAACTAAAGTACAATTATCTGATGAAGCTGATAGAATTAGGTGGCGAATTGCGACCGGAAATAATGCTTATCGCAATAGTGGCTCACTTACAATAACCAGCCCTTCACCACGATCTAATCCACCTTTAATATTTAAGGAAGCAAATCCATTTTTTCAAGATGCCAAAGATATTGGTCGTGCAACAGAAGGTTTGAAAGCTGAATCATTATTTCCACAATCTCCACAATCTACACAATCTACACAATCTACACAATATCTAGCTGAAATATCAAAATCTTGGACGCCAGCACTAGCAGAAAAGCCAAGAAATAATGTTACATCTTTTGCAGATAAGATTGCACAACAGACTCAAGCACTACTTCTTGAAGCGCAAGCTAGTCTTGGATTATTTGAAATTGACATTGTTACTTTAAATGGAGTAAATTTCATTAAATTCATTAATGATGAACAAGAGAAAGATGGCCCAAAAAAATTTGCCATATCAGATGGCCTTTTTGGTGCAACTGATCTATTTGGTGCTAGTAATGATATTAAAATGATTTCTAACGCATTCAATGATGACCAAGAAGCGGGCGCTCGAGACCAAAGCGGCCCCGCCAAACATGGGACTGATAATCGTGAAGTAGTTATTGTGCGAAAAAATTTTTCAGATTTTGATGAACAAACTCAACTCTATCTCCACGCCGCTTTTAAAGATGTTAGATGCAAAATGTCGGCCATTATGAAAGATGAATTATTTAGTAAATTTGATAATGATATCAACAAATCTTATGATTTTTTTGCTCAATTACTTACTGCTTTAAAGTCAGAAAATTGCGACCCAAGTCAATATGCTCAAAGAGAGTATGAGGAGTTTCAAAATTTTATTCAAAATAAAAGAATTATTAATTTACCAGGCAAAGTCGGCATTTATAAACTTGCCCTTAGTGGAAAAATTGAGATTTCAGAAACCGTAAATTTTATGGAATTTCCACTAGATTTAATTCTGATAGATCTTACTGGTTTAAAAGATTTGCCGCCAGATCAATTGAACAATAAAATTACTGATAACCTCAATAGCATAGCTGCTGCCTCTCTCAAATATAAGACAAAAGACAAAGCGCTCCTGAGTCAAGTTAATTCAAATCGGCCGTCAGGAGCAACCAGTCCTCAATCAGGAGATTTGGCAATGGCAGGAAAAGAGATGAGTGGCGCAAGGCAATGATTGCGATTGGGTATTAAAAGACTTTTGCACAACTGAAGTTACAAGTAAAGCAGCCTGATTTTTGGCTAGTTTTTAGATAAAATTAGCCAAAAATCAAACTACTTCATTTGCGCAAAACTCTTTAAATTAGATGAATTTTGTGTGAAAAAACTCATAATTTAATTTATTATTTAAATAGATATTTCACCAAAAAATAACATTTTTGATTATTTTTATGAGAAGCGATGATAGTAAAATAGTGAAAGAAGTTAGTCTTCAAGCGCCAGAAGGGAATCTTACTAGCTCTTTTGTATTGGGGGGTAGTGAAGATTTAGAAGGTCAAAAAGAATTTGGATTTACATCAGTTGCGACTAGGGTGAGTCAATTTAAAGATAGTGCAGAAAGGCTTTTTAGTGAAGTTAATAATCAATCACCAGCAAAGAGATCAGAAAGATCAGATTTAGCATTAGCTACTAAAGAATTAGAAAATTGGAATATAGAATGCGTTGAATATCAAGATGAATACAAATTCAATGCTATAAAATTCATCAGCTTAGTTGATAATAAATTTTCTTTTGCCGTTCCCGATGGTTTGTTTGGAAAATCTCTGGATCCAAGCAGTCTGGATCCAAGCAAACATTTTGATATTCCACTCACTAAAAAAGTAACGCTCTTTGACAAAATAATAAATGATTACAGATCAAAAACTGCTAATACCAATACAAGATTAAAAGTGGAGACGCCGCAGACAGTAGATGGCTCCACTAAATACATTGATAGCAAAGAGCCAGAAATTATAACCGGTCTCTATAATATAATAATTGATGTCAAAAATTTGATAGGATCTTTAGTTATCAATAGAGTGTTTTTTCATGAGTTAAATTTGGAGAATGTAAAAGAATTGTTAACTTTTCTTGATAAAAAAAATAAAGGAGAACTTAACAATCAACCACCGAATTTTGACGAGCAAACTTTGCAAAAAATAAAGCTGTTTATCGTAGGTAATGAAAAGCAACAAATTGCTGATATAGGAAGTATGATTTCTAAGCTAGGAATATATGGGTTAAAAGAAGATAATTCTATTAATTATAAAGAGCGATTCTCGGTAGAGAAATTACCATTTGATCACATTAACGCAACTATTTCAAGATTTTACAATGTAACAGAAGAACAACAAAATCTCCAAAAGTTAATGCATAATAACTCAGTTGTGAGTAAAATTGCAGAGGCCAGGTTGTATGAAGATATGATGAAACAATCTACAAAACCTAGCCCCTCGCTAAACAATGCAGGAGCGAAAACATTACGGGGAGGCGCAGCAAGGGGCACGGGTTAATAGTAATCAAAATAAGATTTTATCTCAAAATCTTGAGGCATAAAAATTTTCGCCCTCGGGGCGAAAATTTTTTGCAAAACTGTTATTATTAGATTGAGTGCAAAAGTAATACCATTTCCCACCTTTAATACTACATTTAATCAAATTAGTTTTGAGGATAAAATTTAAGCAATAAATCTTGTGTATAGTGATATACATAAGATTTATTGCTTAAATTTTAGACCAAAAATAAGAAGGTTAAATGTAGTATTAAAGATGGGAAATGGTATAAACCCATTGAAAAAAAACACTTGCAAGAAATCAAAATTTTTGCTATGCTGAAAATAGCAATTTTTTTATTAATTATAACTAAATAGTTTATCAGATGAGAATAGAGCAAGCAAAAAAAAATCTTCAAGAAATAATTAGCCAACACTTAAGTGATATCAAATCTGATAAATTAGCATCAAAAACAAATGCCTTAGATTTAGCTAATTTTATTATTAATCCTAAGTTTGATAATCCTTCGCCAGCTGCAGGAGGTCATGATGATGAAAGAAAAAAAGATGAAAACAAAAATCTTTTAACTCTAATTTTAGAAAGTCTTGATAAAAAAACTTTCAATGAAGAAGTTAAAAAACAAAAAAAAGAAGCAATTGAAGCGGTGGTCGAAATATTCCTAGGCATTTCTTATAAGGGTGATAAAAAAAATAAATCAAAACCCATCATTGATCTATTAACAACTGCAAAAGCAGGCGATAAATCATCTCTTGCTTTAATTATTGAAGCGCAATGCAAAGATAAAGCTGAAGCTGAAGCTGAAGCTGCAGGTGTAGATGTATTTGATTATTTAGCTGCTATTGAGTATATTCAAATTTCTTCTGTCTCAGAAGAAGTTCAAGAAGAAGGTGGTGAGAAGACAATAGGTGCTGTCATTAAAGAATCTACTGGCGCTGAAGTTGGTGCAATAGGTTCCGGCACTTATAATGATAAGGTTGCAAAATTTAAGCAATATGTCGACAAAAAATATAATGCAAGTCCACAATATAATGATGAGTTGAAAATTTCAACTACAGCTATTCAAGCCTTAGTTGATTTAAGGATCGCCCAAAGTTATAGTAATGCACATTTATCTCCAAGACATGCTTTAAAAGAAACTGTTGTAACAGAAGACCGCAAAAACCCTTCTCAAGTTAAAACTGATGCTTATATAAAACAGCTTCAGTATGAACAAAAAGATGACAAGGTAATTGCTGATAACTTAAA